>NZ_KV801798.1:0-35331 GCF_001810515.1 Rothia sp. HMSC075F09 | reverse complement strand
CGCCCTCGCTTCGCTTCGGGCACCCTGATGTCGCGTCAGGAAGATACACGCACCTCCTGCCCTTGACCGTAGACAGCACAAAGGGACGGTATTATCCTCGCTCGGATAATACCGTCCCTTTTTGTACGCGTTTAGCTCTGCTGCGCCAGGTAGTTCAACAGCGTCGCGGTCAGCTCCGGGTCATGCGCCAGCGCCGTGCCGTTCAGGTGAGTCACCGGCGCAATCAGACGCACCGACGACGCCAACCACACGCCGTCCGACTCAAACAAATCCTGCGGGTAGAGCGGACCGAAGCCCAGCTCCCAGCCGGCCTGGCGTGCCGCCTCGAACACAGCGCCCTGCGTGGTGCCGGGAAGGATGCCGTGGCTCGGCTCGGGCGTATACAGCACCTTCTTGCCGTCCTCAATCTTGGCAACCAGCACCGAAGAGGTGGCACCCTCCAGCACGCGACGCTCGTCAGTGATGAAGATTGCGTCATCCGCGCCGCGCTCCTGAACGTACCGCAGGACCGCCATGTTCACCGCGTAGGAGAGGGTCTTCGCACCCGCCAGAAGCCACGGGTAGGCGCTGTTGTCCATCGGCTCGTGGCCGCGCGGCAGCAGCATCGCCTTCACGCCCTCGGTGCGGCGCTTCACGATGGAGGCGGGCACCGGCGACGCCATAATCAGCGTGTACGGGCCCGGCTGCATGGAGGTCACCGCCTGGGTGGGGCCGCGCGAAATAATGATTTTCACGATGTGCTCTTCACCCAGCGCAGTCTCGGCACCGGCGGTCGCCTCACGCATGAGGCGCTCCACCGCCGAACGCAGAATCTCGGGTTCCGGGTCGGGCAGATCCAGCATACGCGCCGAGGATTCGAGGCGGGATAGGTGCATGCCGAGCTTACGCACGCGACGATTGACGGACAGCATAGTCTCGAAGACGCCGTCGCCGCGGGTGAAGCCCTGATCATCAACGCTGATGAGGGGCACGGACGGGTCAACGAAGATGCCCTGCGGGTTCTGCTCGTTCAGAAGAATTACGGTACTAGACATAGTCTTATTGTACGTTCGCAGCCGAACCGTAGGCAGGAGGTGCCGTACCTTCCTGTTCAGTAGTAGCGGGTGTAGCCGCATTTTCCGGAAGCGCCCTCAGGGTGTCAGCCCGGACGCTCTCCGCAGCGAAGGAAGAGTGCGGGCGCCTCCCTACCCGTGTCCCAGCGCGGGAAGACGGTATCGTCCGTAGTGACATCAGGGTGCCCGAAGCGAAGCGAGGACGGGTTCCCTGTAGGAACGAGGGCGAATACCGCTTCCCAAGCGGAACCACGAAAGCGAAACCAGAAACGGAACGGTCTAGGCCCAGAGGAACTGAATCGTACCCGCCGCAATAGATGCACCGTACGCAACAGCGATAATGACGGCGGCAGCAATGCTCACATGCACATCACGCGGCGAATAGGACGGCACACGAGCCCAGGTGCGTTCGCCCGCGCCGAAGCCGCGCGCCTCCATGGTGATGGCGAGGCGGGAGCCGCGGCGGATAGCCTGCACGAGCAGGGCGAAGCTTTGCCCACCAAAAGTTTGTGCACGCCCAATGAGGGATTGGCCTGCGCCGAGTCCGCGGGCGCGTCGTGCTTGGCCGAGGGCGTTCCATTCGGCGAAGAGGATGCCGACGAGGCGGAGTGCGGCGACGGTGGCGAGCACGAACCGGGAGGGTAGTTTGAAGGTTTGTGCGAGGGAGTCGCCGAGGTCGGTCGGGTCGGTGGTGAGTACGAATGCGAGGGTGGGTAGGACCATGGCGAGGGAGCGGATCATCATGGCTGCGCCGACGGCTGCGGAGTCGGTGGTGATGGTGTTGAAGCCGAGGTTGAGGATCACGTCGCCGGTTTTGGCGCTGAGCATGGCGACAGACCAGCCGGTGGTGATGACGGCGATGAGGATGGGCCAGAAGCGGGTGAGGACGTTGACGGGTCGGAATCCGACGAGGATGAATCCGAGGAGTTCGAGGGCGAAGAGGATTCCGGAGGTGAGGGGGTCGCGCACGATGAGTGCGGCGATGATGAGGGTGAAGGAGACGATGAGTTTTACGCCGGCGTTGAGGTTGCTGAAGTAGCTGGTTCGGTCGATGGTGCCGAAGAAGTCGGTGTTCATGCGTTCTCCTTTCCGGGGGTGGTGAGGGCGGGTAGGGTGATGTGGTTGCCGCCGAGTGCGGCGGTGTAGTCTTCGTCGTGGGTGATGGAGATGATGGCGGTGCCGCCTGCGAGTAGTTCGCGGATGAGGTCGACGAGTTCTGCCCAGGTTCGTGCGTCTTGGCCGAAGGTGGGTTCGTCGAGGATGAGGATTTTGGGTGCGGTGGCGAGTGCGGAGGCGACGGAGAGCCTGCGTTTTTCGCCGCCGGAGAGGGTGAAGGGGTTCGCGTCGAGTAGGTGGGTGAGGCGTAGGCGGGCAGCTAGGTCATTGGTGCGGGCGGCGAGCTCGTCTTCGTTGAGGGGGTTGCGGGTGAGTGCGGCGAGTCGGCGGGGGCCGAGTTCGAGTTCTTCGCGTACGGTTCCGCGGATGAATTGGTATTCGGGTTCTTGGAAGACGTAGCCGATGCGGCTGAGCATTTGGGCGGGGGTCCAGGTGGGCACGTCCCAGTGTGCAGTCTGACCGCCGTGGTTACGCAGCGCGTCGGTGGCGGTGAGGGTGCCGTCGGGCGCGGTGAGGAGCCCTGCGAGGGTGAGGGCTAGGGTTGATTTGCCGGCGCCGTTGGGGCCGAGCACGCTGAGGTGTTCGCCGGCGTGCAGGGTGAGGTTGATGCCGCCGCGAAGTACGGGCAGGTCAACCGGTGCAGGTGCGGGGGTGTCGCCGAGGCGTTTGATGGTGCGTCGGCGGGCGCGTCGTTGTTTGGGGGTGGGTTGTGCGCGGGTGATGCTGAGGTTTTCGGCGCGCAGTAGCGCTTCGCCGTGCTCGCTATTGCCCGCAACGTCGCCGCCCGCAATATCACCGTTCTGCGGCGCGCGCGGCACGTAGTTGGGTACCCACACGCCCGCGTCGATGAGTTCTTGGCGTGCTTCGGTGAGCACGGTGTCGGGTGCGCCGTCGTGGGTGATGGTGCCGCCTTCGCCGAGCACGATAATGCGGTCCATGTGCGGCGCCCAGATGCTCACGCGGTGTTCTACGACGAGCAGGGTCGCGCCAGTCGCCTCCGCGGCGGAAAGGATGCTGTCGCGCACCTCCTGCACGCCGGAGGGGTCTAGGTTGGCGGTGGGTTCGTCGAGGATCATGGCGCCGGGGTGCATCGAGAGGATGCCCGCCAGGCCGAGGCGCTGTTTCTGCCCGCCGGATAGTGCGCTGCTGGGGTGGTCGAGGGGCAGGTGGTTGAGCCCTACTGCGGTGAGGGCTTCGGTGACGCGGTCCCAGATTTCTTCGCGGGGTACGCGCAGGTTTTCGGGGCCGAAGGCGACGTCGTTGCCGACGGTTGCCATGACGATGGAGGATTCGGGGTCCTGCTGCATCATGCCTGCGGTGCCGCGCGCTTCGGCGGGTGCTTGCCCGTTGATGGTGATGGTGCCGCCGGCGGATTCGCCGTCGTCATCGTGGAGCACACCGGCGATGGCGTGCAGGAGCGTCGATTTGCCGGCGCCGGAGGTGCCCAGCAGCAGGACTTTTTCACCGGGGTTGATGGTGAGGTTGAGTCCGCTGATGACGGGTTCTGGGCGGCCGGGGTGGTGCCAGCTGAAGTTGTTGAGCTCGATGCGCGCCCCGCGCGGTGTTGCTTCCATGATGGTTCCTTAGCCTTTTGTGTGGCTGCTGTAGTGTGCCGAGTGATGACTCGTGGTGAGTGACTCGTGGTGAGTGACTAGCCGGTGGATAGTTGCTGGTGGTTAGCGGCGGGTCTTGCCGGATGCCAGCGAGGAGAGCACACCGGTCTTGGCGAGGTTCTGCACGAGAATCCATGCGAGGAAGCCTGCGATCACTGCGCCGGAGATGACGGCGCACGCTACGTAGATGATTGCCTTGACCGGTTCCATGTCGGGGTAGTAGATGAAGATTTCGTTAACACCCATGAACAGGCCGCTGAGCGCACCGGCGAAGACTGCTACGAATGCGTCCCAGCGACGGTAGCGGAAGATTGCGAAGGCGATTTCAGCGCCAACGCCCTGGAAGAAGCCGGCAATCAGGATTTCACCACTCCACGCGCCGCCGGTGAAGAGCACGGAGATGAATGCTGCGACGATTTCACCGAAGAGTGCCGCACCGGGCTTGCGGATGAGCAGGCCGCTGAGGGTGCCGCCAAGCAGCCATGCGCCGGCGACGATGGGGCGGAATTCGGGTGCTGCTACGAGTGCAGTTTTGGCGGCGGGGCCGACTGCGATGTCCCAGATCCAGAAGATGACGGCGCAGGCTACTGCGATAACTGCGGCGATAACGATTTCGTTGACTCGCCAGCGCAGGTTCGGCTTCTTCGATTCTGCCTGGCTAGATGCCTGGGAGGCGGGGGTTGCGTTCTGTGACATTGGTGATCCTTCCGTCGTTGGAAGGGGAATGTCCTCGCCCTCTGATTGGACGAGGGCATTGAGAAGAAATTCGACTCCCTACGCCGGTACTAACCGGATCAGGTTCGAGGGTCTGCTTAGCACTCTCAGCGCCTCGGTGGCGCTCCCCTGTCGTTGTGGGCTTCCTTGTCCGTACCGTTGTGGTGCAGGTGGAAGCCCAGGTTCGATTGTAGGCGTGTCTGGCTGTTCGTGCCAATTTGCCGCTTTTTGTTTTCTTCTTCTGCCCACATTACAGAATTGCACGGTGTACAATTTTGGGACGGAGCGGCTCCAAGGCGGCACGAACGCCTTAAACCCTATACGCTAGGGAGTGGCGCTCTTTTCTCACCCAACCCCGAAGGGGTTCACGGGCAGGACGCCGCATCGTATACAGCTAAGGAGATACACATGAACCCCGTCGCTAAGCTTGCCATTGCGGGTATCAACATGGGCGCTACTGCCCTGGTTGGTAAGGGTCTGGGCGCAGCCTGGACCAAGGCTACCGGCAACCAGCCTCCCGCCATTTCCCACGACTCTGAAGACACCCTGCGTCAGGTCATCCTCTGGACCGTTCTGACCTCCGTCGTCGGTGCTGTAGTGAGCTTCGGTATTGCTCGCCTGCAGCGTCGTTTCTTCAACTAAGACTTTGCGCCTTCCGCGCGAAAGTTCATGAACTAGGCGGTACGTATCTCCACTCGGTACGTACCGCCTGGTGTTCCATCTTCAGCACGCCCGCCCCACTTCAGCCGGTTTCACGCCGCCGCTACGCTGAAGCGCCACCTCGGCATCCGAAAGCACAACTATGACTATTTCTTCTCCCCGCCGTAAGACGAAGGCTCCGCGTAGGGTCGTTGACCACGCGAACAGCCGCCGTTCGGTCGCGTCCTGGGTCATGTGGGATGTTGGTTCGTCGAGCTTCGACTCGATTATGATGACCTTCATCTTCACCGTGTACCTGACCAGTAGCTATTTCGGCACTCCCGAAGAGACCTCCTCGGCGCTGTCTCTGGGTCTGACCATTGCAGGGTTCCTCATTGCGATTCTGGCGCCGGTGACCGGTCAGCGTAACGACAAGTCTGGCCGCGGCATCTTCTGGCTCGGCGTGAACACGCTACTGCTGGTCGCTTCGATGGCGGCGTGCTTCTTCGTGGCTCCCACCCCGCAGTACCTGTGGCTGGGTGTCGCCCTGATTTCTGCAGCGAGCGTGTTCAGCGAGTTCGCGTACGTGAACTATAACGCCGTGCTGCCGCGCATCTCTAACCCGGACAATATCGGTAAGATTTCGGGCGCTGGATGGGCTGCCGGCTACATTGGCGGCATCCTGGCGCTGGCTGTGGTGCTGTGGGGTTTTGTGCTTACCCCCGAGGTGCTCGGCCTGACCACCGAGAACGCCCTGAATATCCGTGCGGTTGCACTGTTCGCCGCCGCATGGTGCCTCATCTTCTGTGTGCCCCTGCTGGTGCGTATGCGCACCCGCGAGCGCTTCCTGCCGGAGGTGCTACCCACCCGCGAGCTACGTTTCCTGGAGCTGGGTCTGGAGCGTTTCTCCCCTGCTCGTCAGGGCGGTCTGCTCGCCTCCTACAAGGCGCTGTGGCGCACCATTAAGCGGCTGAAGATGACGTCCCCGCAGACCCTGTGGTTCCTGATTGCTTCGGCGGTGTTCCGTGATGGTCTGTCCGGTATTTTTACGTTCGGCGGTATTCTTGCGGCGGGCACGTTCGGTTTCAGCACTTCCGAGGTGATCCTGTTCGGTATTGCCGGTAGCGCTGTCGCGGCGGCTGGCGCGATCCTGGGCGGCTACCTGGATGACTACCTGGGCCCGAAGGCGATTATTGTTATCTCGCTGGTCGGCATTATCTTGGCGGCTACCCCGCTGATGTTCTTCCCCGAACCGGGCGTGTTCTGGGTATGCGCCCTGCTGCTGTGCCTGTTCGTGGGTCCGGCGCAGTCGGCGTCCCGCACCTTCCTGGCGCGTCTGGCGGACCCCGGCACTGAGGGTGAGCTGTTCGGTCTGTACTCGACCACCGGTCGTGCCACCAGCTTCCTGGCGCCGATGCTGTTCGGTCTGTGCGTGAGCATCATGGGCGCGCAGATTTGGGGTGTGCTCGGTATTCTGATTGTTGTGGTGGCGGGTCTGCTCCTGCTGCTGCCGGTGAAGGCGCCCGGTCCGCTGCGTATGCGTGCGGCTCGCCGCGAGCAGAAGCGTGAACAGAAGCGCCGCGACAAGGCTGGCCAGTAAAGCGGCTCAGTAAGGCTGCGCGGGGCTAAGCTCTCCGCACCCCGCAAACGCAACCTCGCGAACGCAACAGGAGGGGCGGGTAGAAGATCATCTTCTACCCGCCCCTCCTTCGTGCTTAAGCAGTGCTTATTCGGCGGTGCTCATCAGCGGAGAGCCGCGGCGGCTAGTCCTCCACCACGTCGTCCTCATCATCAGAAACAGCGTCCTCAGAGGAATCCAGCGCAATCTGCTGCTCCTCCTCATCAAGAACCTCATCGCTGGTCAGCTGAGCCCAGGTCGCGTCATCAATCAGCGGATCATCAATCACACGAACCCACAGCATCGAACCAGCCGCCAGAGCGCTCAGGTTCTCGTCATACGCCTCCGCAGGCAGACCCTCAAAGATCTCAGCCAGACGCGCAAACAGGTCATCGTACGAAATGTCGCCCTCAGCCTGCAGCCAGCACTCAGCCGCAAAATCAGACAGCTCATTCAGCTCAGTGTCACACAGCAGCAAGAACGGGCCGTCCTCACCCACACGCACACCCGAAGTACCCGGCATACGAGAAACCGCAATCGTACCGTTCAAGAACACACCCGGCAGGTGATCCTCAACCGTGTACTTCTCCAGGCTCTCAACCTCATCAGCATTCGGCAGCTCACCGCCATTCAGCAGATCCTGAACCAGCGGCAAAGTATCCTCAACCTCCGAGTACACCAGGCGCCACACGCCACCGCAACGCTCCACCAGCTTAGCCAGCGACACAACACCCTCAGGGTGACGCGCCAGACCCGAGCTCTGCTCACTCAAGAACACCAGAGCCTCGTGCAGCGGAACACGCTCAAAATACGGCTCCGAAGCCGACTCATCACGAGAAATGAACACAATACGCGACAGCTCATAGCTGAGGTCATCACGATCAACCACGTTCAGGCCCAAATCCACCGGGTTCTGCTGATCCTTCGGCGCATTCGGGTCAACAATCACAGACAACGGCTTCGGATACGGCGACACAACGCCCTCATCCGAAATAATCGCAGTCTCATCAGTCAGGTACGCAAACTTCGAACCCAAGAAACGCGACGCAGTCGTCTTACCGCTACCAGAAACACCCACCAGCGCAACAGCGCGCTTCGACTCAGGGTCACCAATAACAGCCGCATGCAGCATCACACCACGACCAACCAGCTGCTCAATCATCGCCAACGTAATACGGCTCGTCAGATCCTGCATACCCGAATCATCATCAGCCACACGCAGCGTCGAAACCTTATCAAACGAACCCATCAACGGATTCGCCAAATCCATCACCGACTCATCAGTCGGCGCATGAACCAACATCACCTGATCAAAACGAGACAACGAAGCATACGCCTCATCAGGAGTATCAAAAAACTCCGGAGCAAGAGGCTCCCACGCCTTCTTAAAACGCTCCACAAAAGAGTCCGACATATCAATCAGATACAAAGAAACTTCCGCGCCAGCAACACGCAGAACAACAGGCTTCAGATTCATCAAAAATCCTTAGAGAGTGAGAGATAAAAACCCGCACGCGAGTGAACGCACGAGCACAACAGGCGAAAAACCGCCCAACGCGGGCGCACAAACACACAGCCTGCACGCCCGCACCCCAAAGCGGGAAAGACTAAGACTCCACAGAACCATCCGCAGGAATCATCGTCTGATGAAAATTCAAATAACTACGCGAAGCAGTCGGGCCACGCTGACCCTGGTAACGGTTACCATACGCACCAGAACCATACGGATGCTCAGTCGGGCTACTCAAACGGAAGAAACACAACTGACCAACCTTAGAACCCGGCCACAACATAATCGGCAAAGTCGCCATATTCGACAACTCAAGCGTCACATGCCCCGAAAAACCAGGATCAATAAAACCAGCCGTAGAGTGAGTCAGAAGACCCAAACGACCCAGCGACGACTTACCCTCCAGGCGGGCAGCCACATCATCAGGCAACGTCACCTTCTCATACGTAGAACCCAACACAAACTCACCCGGATGCAGAATAAACGGCTCATCAGGAGCCACCTCAACCAGGCGCGTCAAATCCTCCTGCGGCTGAGCAGGATCAATATGCGGGTACTTATGGTTATCGAACAGACGGAAGAAACGATCAATCCTCACGTCCACACTTGCAGGCTGAATCATCGACTCATCGAACGGATCAAGAACGATGCGCCCATCAGCAATCTCTTGACGAATATCGCGATCTGAAATAAGCACGTTTAAAGGATACCTGGCAAACACCACCCACGTGCAGGCATCCACCAGCCCCAGCACACAGGCCTACATCACATTTCAACCCCTGCGCCCGGCACACAAACAGCCGCAACACATTTCGCCCTCGACAAGCAGGCGCGATACACTGAAAAGGATGCGGCTGTAGCTCAATGGTAGAGCGCACGCTTCCCAAGCCTGATACGCGGGTTCGATTCCCGTCAGCCGCTCCACAAGCCCCGGACTTCGTCGCGGGGCTTTATTTTTTAGGTTGGATGCGGTGGTTGGGCTGAGAGTTTAGGATGCGGCTTGGGTTGGACGGGTCGAGGCGGTATGTTCCTTGCTCCTGCAGGGAACCCGTCCTCGCTCCGCTTCGGACACCCTGATGTCGCGACGGAACATACCGACCTCTCCCCTACTATCCTCTCCCCTCTCCGGGAGGTGGAGTAGTGGGTGCGGGGTGCGTCGGGAGCGAGCCGCGGGCTGCTCGGCTTGGGAAGGGTGTGCGCGGAGGCGGGGTGGGGAATACTCGGGTGAGGTACCGCAGACAGCTCACCGGGAAACGGGATAGGTATTTGGGTGAGGTGGTGGCTCAGCTTAGGAGGTCAGGGTGCCTACCAGCGGGCTCAGCGCGAAAGGGCTTGCCGCAACTGCGCGAGCGCGGTGCCGCTATACCTTCCTGCAGCGACATCAGGGTGCCCGAGCTCTGCGAGGGCGGGTGCCCCTGCAGGAGCGAAGGAAGTGTATAGCGGGCCAAGCGCACACACCTCACAACGCTTGAAGGATGTTCAACTCACCACACAGTTGTGCTAACCTAACCACAGAAATTCAATGAGAGAATTTCTAAAAAACATCTACTCGACGAGGAATCGTAGACCCGCATGAACCGCGAAACACACCCCTACACCACCCCAGCACGCCCCCTCGACCTGAACCTCTACCTCGTCACAGGCGAGCACCCCCTCGAAACCGTCCGGGCAGCCAAACACGCCACCTGCATCCAAGTCAGGTCCAAACCCATCAGCGCGCGCGAGCTATACCAGCTCACCGAAGCTATCGCCGGCATCATCCAGCCGCACCAGACCCTCCTCATCGACGACCGTGTCGATGTCGCCCTCGCGTTGCGTGCCCGCGGCGTGCGCGTTGACGGCGTGCACATCGGTCAAGACGACCTGCCCGTAGCCGACGCCCGCGCCCTCCTCGGCGCCGACGCGATCATCGGTCTGACCACCGGCACCCGGCAGCTCGTCGAAGAATCCAACAAAATCGCGCACCTTATCGACTACATCGGCACCGGGCCGTTCCGCCCCAGCCCCACCAAGCAGTCCAACCGCCCGCCCCTCGGCATTGATGGGCTCCGCGAACTTGCTGAACTGTCCGCCGTACCGACCGTAGCTATCGGCGACATCACCCCCGAAGACTGCCCCGCCATCCGCACCACCGGAGTTGCCGGAATCGCCATGGTCCGCGCCTTCGTCGACAACCCCGCACTGCAGGCATAGCCATGACCATCACCATCATTGGCGGCGGAATCATCGGCCTCACCACCGCGTTTGAACTCACCGAACGCGGCGAAAGCGTGCACCTCATCGACGCCGAAACCAGCGGCTACGGCACCGCCGACGACGGCACGGCGCTCTACCCCGCCGCCAGCCACTACGCCGGCGGTATGCTCGCACCCATCGCAGAAGTGCAATTCCAGCAGGATGCGCTCTTCCCGCTCATGACCGCCAGCGCCGACGCCTACCCCTCCCTCATGGAAAGGCTCAGCCGCGCCACCGACCTGCCCACCGGCTACGACACCACCGGCACGCTCATCATCGCAGCCGACCGCGCCGACGCCGAACACCTGCAGCGCACCCGCGCCTACTACCGGGACATGAACCGCCCCGCAGACCCCGTCACCCCCACGCAGGCGCGCGCCCTCGAACCGCTCCTGGCGCCGCGCATTGCCGGTGCCGTGAGCATCCCCAGTGACCATCAGCTGCACCCGCGGCTCATGAGGCGAGCCCTCAAAGACGCGCTCACCCGCCGCGGCGTCACCTTCAGCACCGAACGGGTCACCGACCCGGATGCGGGCGACATTATCTGCACTGGACTAGGGGCAACACTGCACGGGGACTACCCGCTACGACCCGTCTACGGGGACATTCTGCGTCTGCGCGCCCCGCGACCCATCCTTAAGCATGTGGTGCGCGGCTATGTGAACTCCCGCCCCGTCTACCTCATCCCCCGCCCCGACGGGGAGCTGTGCATCGGCGCGACCAGCCGCGAAGACCACCGCACGCTGCCCGCCATTGACGGCGTACACCAGCTGCTACGTGACGCGATCCGGCTCGTGCCCGCGGTTGAAGAGTGCGAGCTTCTGGAGGCGAACGTCGGCGCCCGCCCCGGCACCCCGGACGACCTGCCCATCTTTGGGCACCGCACCCGTACTGACGGCACCCGCCAGCTTGTGTCCACGGGCTACTTCCGTCACGGTATTCTGCTTGCCGCGCTCGCAGGCAAGGTCGGCGCGGAGGTCGCCTGCGGGGCTGAGATTCCGCCCATTATGCAGGCGTGCGACCCGGCACGATTCACCCACTAAACACAGTCCCCGCCGGGTGCACCCGGCACCTTCACGAAAGGATTTCGCATGATCATCACCTACAACGGTGAGCCGCTAACCACCAACGCCCCCACCGTATTTGACCTTGTCATGGACCAGTTTGGTACCGAAAATGGCGTGGCTGTGGCGCTCAACCGCAGTATCGTGCCGCGTTCCACCTGGCTGGATGTGCCGCTGAGCGAGGGCGATAGGGTGGATGCCCTCACCGCCGTTCAGGGCGGCTAATCTTCCAGCCTGTACCGGCAAATACCCCCGGTAAAAAAGAACAGATATTCTCGGTTTTTGTTCCCTAAACCGGGCGCACCGTAGCGCCCCGCACCAACCAGCAAACCCCGTTATCTAGACGTTCCCACAGAGGAGAACACCATGAGCCTCACACCGCTCACCATCGGCGACCGCGCCTTCACATCCCGCCTCATCATGGGCTCCGGAGGCGCAACCAGCATGGACCTGCTCGAGCAGGCGCTCATCGCCTCCGGCACCGAAATGACGACCGTTGCCATGCGCCGTCACGCCGCAGGCACCCCCATTTTTCCGCTTCTGCAGAAGCTCAATATTGCGCCGCTGCCCAATACCGCAGGGTGCCGCACCGCAGCTGATGCGGTGATGACCGCGATGCTCGCCCGTGAGGCGCTGGGCACTTCCTGGGTGAAGGTTGAGATTATCCACGACGAAGACACCCTGCTGCCGGACACCGTGGAGCTGCTGACCGCTTGCGAGCAGCTGGTGGCTGAGGATTTCACGGTGCTCGCGTACACCTCTGACGATCCGGTGGCTGCAGCTCGCCTGGAGGATGCGGGCGTTGCGGCGGTTATGCCGTTGGGCGCGCCGATTGGTACCGGTCTGGGCATTTTGAACCCGCACAATATTGAGCTGATTGCTTCTCGCGCGCAGGTTCCGGTGGTTCTGGATGCCGGCGTGGGTACCGCCTCCGACGCGGCGCTGGCGATGGAGCTGGGTTGTGATGCGGTGTTGTTGGCGTCGGCGGTGAATCGTGCTGAGGATCCGGTGGCGATGGCTCAGGCGATGAAGTTTGCGGTGCAGGCGGGCGCGTTGGCGCGTGAGGCCGGCCGTATTCCGGTGCGTGAGCACGCGAAGGCGTCGTCGCCGTCGGAGGGTTTTGTCTCGTGGATGTAAACCTTGCCCCTACCCCGGTGAATCCGGAGCATGCGCGCCTGGATCGCGAGCGCACGGACCGTCAGCGTCGCCTGCCGGGCTTTGATCAGGATGCGGTGGCGGCTGCCCGCGTGTTGGTAATTGGTGCTGGTGGTTTGGGTTGTCCGGTGGTGCAGGCGTTGGCGGCGGCTGGTGTGGGGTATCTGCATATTGTGGATTCTGATTCGGTGGAGCTGTCGAATATTCAGCGTCAGCCGCTTTTTGGTGTGCCTGATGTGGGTGAGCCGAAGGCGGAGGTTGCGGCGCGCCGTGCCCTGGAGCTGTGCCCGTCGTTGACGGTTGAGACAACGATTCGGCATGTGGATGCGTCCTGGATTTTGGATCTTTTCGCCGCCTCGGCACCGGATTGTGTGGTGGATTGTACGGATACATTTGCGTCGAAGTATCTGATTGCGGATGCCGCGCAGCTTGCGGGTCTGCCGCTGGTGTGGGGCACGGTTTTGCGTTTTGGCGGGTCGGTGAGTCTTTTTGAGCCGGATGGCGCGCATTTGCGTGATATTTTTCCGACGATTCCGCAGACGGTGGAGTCGTGTGCGCTTGCCGGGGTGTTGGGTGCGACAACAGCTGTGGTGGGTTCGCTGATGGCGACGGAGGTGCTCAAGTTTGTGAGTGGTTTGCCGACGGCGGCGGGTACTCTGCTGACGTATGATGCCTTGTCGGGTACGTGTACGTCGTTTGGGGCGGTGCCGGATCCGGCGCGTGTGGTGCCGGTGGATTTGTCGGCGCATGATGTTCCGCAGGTTCTGCTGGATGTGCGTGAGGTGCCCGAGCGTGAAGAGTCGGTGAAGCATGAGGGTTCGTTGCATCTGCCGCTATCGCAGCTGAGCGACGCTGAGGGGTCGCTGTTGCCGGCAACCGACGTGCCCGCGGAGCTGCTGAGCTTGTTTGAGTCGGTGCGTGATCAGCGTGTGGGCGTTTTCTGTGCCTCGGGTGCGCGAGCGCAGCGCTTTGTGCAGGCGTACGCGGAGCTGGCGGGCGAGTACGGGGTGCGCCTCACGGCACTGTAGAGATGGTTTCCCCATGTGCAGGGCGTAAAATCGTGTATAACACGGCGGCTCGTCGCGCGGTTTGTTCTGCCTAAAAACTGCCGCTGCCGCCTCCTGTTTTCGCACACTCACTCTAGGAGTTTTATGCTCACCGTCTCTACTGTGCCGCTTGTTTTGTGTACGGCACTTGTTGCGTTGACTTTGTTGATTAGCGGTATTGCTAAGGCGAAGGACCCGCAGAGTACCGTGACCGGTATTCAGAATCTTGGTTTGGAGAAGATCGCGCCGACCCGTGCGGTGTCGCTGATTTTGCCGTGGTTCGAGATCGCCCTAGCCGCCGTTCTGCTGCTGTCGCCGGTGCGTTTGCCTGCGGTGATTGCTTCAGGTTTGGCGCTGATTCTGATGCTGTTCTATACGGTGGTGATTGCGCGCGCGCTGGCGACGGGTCGTACTGCGGGTTGTAATTGTTTCGGTTCTGAGTCGAATGCGCCGGTGAGCCGTTACACGCTGGTCCGTAATATTGCGCTGCTGTTGGCGGCGGCTGGTGCGCATGCGAGCGCGTTGAGGGGCGGCACGGGCGTTGTGTCGACTCTGCTGGGTCTGGGTAATAGCGGCTGGACTTGGGTTTTTGGTGCGGCGCTGATTGCTGTGACGTTGGAGGCTGTTCGCCGCGGTGATGCTCTTGCGCAGCCGGAGCCGCAGGCTGAGGTGATTTTGCCGGAGCCGGTGTATGACGAGAACGGTGAGGAGCAGTATGTTCGCATGCCGATTCCGCATGCGGCGCTGTACCTGGAGAATGGCCGTCACACGAATATGCGTGCGTTGGCTAAGAATCAGGCGCGTGTGCTGGTGTTTGTGTCGGCGACCTGCGCTGGTTGTGTGAAGTTTTTGAAGACGATGGCTTCGTGGCAGGAGCGTCTGCCGCAGGTGGCGTTGCATCCGGTGTATTCGAGCCTGGAGTCGTTGCAGACCTCGCGTAATGCGGGTACGTTGCCGGAGGGTTTGACTCCGTTGATTGACCGTGAGGCGGGTTCGCGCGCGAATTTTGGTAATGGTGTGCCATTGGCTGTGGTTTTGGGTGCTGATGGTCTGATTGCTGGCGGCCCGGTGGCTGGTAATGAGCAGGTTGAGGCGCTGCTGACTGATATTGAGGAGCAGTTCGCTGAGGCTGCTCGTTTGGCTGAGGAGGAGCGTGAAGAGCAGATGCGTAAGGCGCTTGCTGAGGATACGTCGAATACTGGCGGCGACCACCTCTAACCGTCCCCTGTAGCTTCTCTGCTTTTCGTACTGTCCCGATAGCCCCATCCGGCTCTTACTGCCCTTACCCGCAGGTGCCGGGTGGGGCTATGCTAGAACGTAGCGCACACACCGCTTATATGCCGCGGTCACCTTGCCTGGTGGCGGTTGGCGCATCCTCAACCCTGTCTAAGGAGTTTTTATGGCAATGATGAGTTTCAACGCTCCGGGCGAGCGTGAGAAGTCCTTGTGGCTGGTCCGCAAGGAGAGCAACCCGAATCATTCTCAGTGGTACATTGACCGTTTTAAGGCGATGGAGGCTGAGGGTAATGATATGGCGGGTGAGTCTCGTCTGTTGAACGCTATGGCTTCTCGCGGTGCGAAGATTCTTGATGCGGGTTCGGGTCCCGGTCGTGTGGGTAAGCAGCTACACGCGTTGGGTCACCGTGTGACGGGTGTGGATATTGATCCTGAGCTGATTGAGGAGGCGCGCCGCGTCTGCCCGGATGCTACGTGGATTACTGCCGATTTGGTGGATTTGCCGGAGGTGCTGGGCATTGAGGGTGAGGCTACGGCGGAGAATGGTTTTGAGCTGCTGGTGTGTGCGGGTAATGTGATGGGTTTCTTGGCTCGTTCGACTCGTAAGCCGGTGGTGGAGAATTTCCGTCGCGTGTTGGCGCCGGGTGGCCGCGCTGTCGTGGGTTATGGTTCGGGTCCGGGCCGTGATTATGCGTTTGAGCAGTTTTTGGCGGATGCCCGCGAGGTTGGCCTGAACGTGGATAACACCTACTCTTCATGGCAGATGCACCCGTTTGTGGAGGGTTCTTCGGAGTTTTTGGTGGCGGTGCTGTCGCGCCCGGCGAACTAGGCTCGCATCTAAAACTGGGCGCAGTGCGTTTTGAGCTAGCGTGCAGTGCGTCTTGAGTTAGGCATACAAATGGCCCGGCGCCTACCCCGTGTGGGGTGGGTGCCGGGCCTTTGCGCGTCCTGAAGATGCGCATCCGAAAAGAAGCACCGTTGAAGAACGGGTGTTCTAGTGGATGAGGTAGATGGTGCGTGCGAGTTCTTCGGGCATGAAGGATGCGGCGAAGAGGATTGCCACGATGATGACGGCGAGTGCGGTCATAAGGCTGGAGCGCCAGCCGGGGTGCAGCTCGTTGAAGGTGATGAGTCCCTTGTGTTCTTTGTCCATGTTGACCACGTTAATCTGTTTGTAGATGGTGGTTTGGGCGGAGAGTTTGGAGGAGACTTCTCGCATGGTTTTGCCGTCCCAGACGCGGCCGTCGATGCGCATGAGCTGTTTGCCGTCTTTGTCGACGGCCCACATGGCGGGGAAGCTGCGGTAGCGTAGGCGGCCGGCGACGGTTTTGAGTTTCTGGCCGTAGGCTTTTTTGGGGTAGAGCTTTTCGGCGTAGATAGTGTGGTCGATATTTTCGAGGGGTACGGCGAACCAGCCGAAGGTGCGTGCGCGGAGCACGTGGGTTTTGGTGATGACGATGATGGTGGGTTTGAGGACTGAGTAGAGGTTTACGCCTGCGATGGTGCCGATGAGCAGTACGAGGATGGTGTACGGCAGGGCGGGTCGCTTGTAGAGGATGAAGGCGAGCGCGGCGAGGAGCACGATGGTGCCGGGGAGTGCCGCTTCGATGCGCCTGCCGTAGGAGCGCATGCGGGGGTGGAATAGTTCGTTGACTTCGCCGTATTTGGCGGGGACTTCGTGAGCGCGTTCTGCCATATACACAACTTTAGTGTGTGCGGTGCGTGAAACCTAGCGGACTACCTGCGTTACTCTGGTTCTATGCGTAATTTTTCTCCCGTGGAGCGGGTTCTGGCAATGTGGATGGTCGGTGTTGTGGTGGCGGTTTCTGTGGCTGCTGCGGCGCTGGTTATGACGAATAAGCTGGTGTATGGTCCGACGGGTCAGGTGCGGGAGTATTTTCATGCGTTGCGTACGGGTAATGGTTCGTATGCGCGTGGCCTGTTGGGTGCGCAGATTCCTGAGGGTGACGCCTCTTTATTGGATGGGGATGCTTTGAGGCGTTCGGTGTCTTCGTTGGGTGAGGTGTCGTATGAGGTGGTGGAGACCAGCGAGGATGGGGAGCATGCGACGGTGCGTGCGTCCTATACGTTGGAGGGTTCGCAGCAGCATACGGATTTTCGTTTGCACCGTTCGGGCACGCATTGGGGCTTTTTTGATAAGTGGGCTATTGATGAGGCGTCTTTGCCGTCGGTGAAGGTGAATATTCAGGGTGTGGAGGCTGCGACGATTAATAACCGTAAGGTTGCGGTGGATGATGGTGCGGCGTCATTCCCGGTGTTTTATCCGGGTGTGTATGCGGTGTCGTATGATTCGACGGTTTATACGGCGCAGAAGGTGAATGAGGTGGTGACTGCGCAGGATGCGAATCATGCGGTGCGTATGGAGTTGAAGCCGAGTGATAATGCGTTGTCGTCGGTGAAGGAGCAGGTGCAGGATCATTTGAAGAAGTGTACGCAGCAGAGCACTCTTTATCCGGGTGGGTGCCCTTTTGAGTATGCGTTTACGGGTCGTGTGGATTCTGAGGTGAAGTGGTCTGTGGTGAAGGTTGCGGATCCGCAGGTGAGTGTAAGTTCGGCGGGTGTGTGGTCGTTGAAGCCGATGTCGGGTACGGCGAAGGTGTCGTTTACTCAGTTGGATTTGTATACGGGTGAGCGTTCGCAGGTGCAGAAGGAGATTCCGTTTACGTTGAAGGCGTCGGTGGAGGCGGATGCGAAGGCGGTCCGAGTCTCCTTCTAAGAACGAACGACGAGAGCCAGTATGCTCTGAAGCGACATCAGGGTGCCCGAGCGAAGCGAGGGCGGGTTCCCCTGTAGGAGCGAAGAGCATACTGGCTCGTGGCTTATACGGGTTGAGAAAGGGCCGGTGTTATCCGTAGCGACATCAGGGTGTCCGAAGCGAAGCGAGGACGGGTGCCCCTGTAGGAGCGAGGATGACCCGGCCCTTTCGAGTCCCACAATCCTAAAAAGCACAAAGGGAACCGGCGCTATCCGTAGCGGTATCAGGGCGGCACAGCAGAAAAGGGTCAGTATTATCCGTAGCGACATCAGGGTGTCCGAGCGAAGCGAGGACGGGTGCCCCTGTAGGAGCGAGGATAATACTGACCCTTGATTCTTTTATAGATCCCTAGTTGATACCGCGAAGGTCCAGGACGAGTTCGCTTTCGTCTGCTTCGTCACCGGTCACGACGACGGGAATACCCCAGTCCTGCTGGTAGAGGTGGCATGCTGCATGCTCGGGGATGTCACCGCCGGGGGTGCCGTCGCAGGCGGCGGCGCGTGCGGTGATGTGCAGGACTGCCTCGGTGATTTCGGGGTTGAGTACGAGGGTGCGGGTCAGTCCGGTGGAGGTGCCGGCGCCTTCCAGGATGAAGTTCTCGGGGGTGGATGAGATCTTCAGCTGGGTGGGGTCGCCCCAGCGGGTGTCGAGCTTCTGGCCGGTGGGCACGGTGAATCGTGAGGTGAATTCGAGGGTGCCGCCGGTGAGCTTGGTGGAGGGGCGTGCGGTGGTGATGGCGCCTTCGTCGACGTGCTGTGCCTTGGCGGGGATGGAGGCGCGTACAAGCTGGTGGGCGTTGGTTTCGACGATGATGAGGCGCGGTTCTTCGCCGGGTACTTCTTCGACGAGCAGGTCGGAGGGCTCGTCGAGGCCGCGTTCGAGGGTGCCGAGGGTGCCGGTAACCGGGTCCCAGCGGCGGATGGCGCCGTTGTAGGTGTCGGCGACTGCGATAGATCCGTCGGGCAGTTCGGTCAGGCCGAGGGGGTGCTGCATGCGGGCGGTGTCGGAGTCGCCGTCGACGAAGCCGAAGTCGAACAGGCCCTTGCCGACGGCGGAGGTGACCTGTACGCCGTCTTCGGTGAAGGTGATGTGGCGCAGGCCGCTGGTTTCGGAGCATGCGACCCAGAGGCT
Organism: Rothia sp. HMSC075F09; assembly: GCF_001810515.1. Classification (NCBI taxonomy): domain Bacteria; kingdom Bacillati; phylum Actinomycetota; class Actinomycetes; order Micrococcales; family Micrococcaceae; genus Rothia; species Rothia sp. HMSC075F09. Next base: position 16,426 of record NZ_KV801798.1, on the reverse strand, counting down.
ACCGTCGCGTGCTTCGATGATGCCGGAGGGCTGGGCGAACCATGCGTCGGCGGCAGGGCCGTCGGCGAGGCCTTCGACGCCGGAGCCTGCGAAGATGCTGACGGTGCCGGTGACGGGTTCGTAGCCGAAGAGCTGGTGGGTGCCTGCCATGGCGATGATGAACTGGCCGGCTTCGCGGGAGTAGACGGCATCCCAGGGCGAGGAGAGCGCAATCTCGGTGGCGGGTACACCGGCGGGGATGTGGTTGGGGTCGCCGGTGATGGCGTTGTCGCCATCGATGACGCGCTGCACGCCGTTGCCTGCGAGGGTGCGTACTTCGCCGGTGCTCAGGTTGAGGGAGCGCAGGCGGTGGTTGACGGTGTCGGCGACGAGCACGTCGTAGCCGAGCTGTTCGCGCAGGTTTTCGGGTACGAGGGCGAGGCCGGCGGGCTCGTTGAAGCGTGCTTCGGTGCCGGTGCCGTCGACGTGGCCCTTGACGGGGTGGTTGATGGGGTCGTTGCCGCCGCCGTAGGTGTTGATGACGGTGTTGAGGTCGGCTGCTACCTGCAGGATGCGGTGGCGTGCGCTGTCTGCGACGAGGTAGGTGCGTTCGCGGTTGCCGAAGAGGTTTGCGGGGCCGAATTCGGCGGGCAGTTCGATGGCCTTGCCGGGGAAGGCGTAGGTGCCGGCTGCCTTGGGGCGGGGCACGTAGGGGCCGTCACCGCGGTGTAGGGTGCCCTTCGCCTCGTGCTCGGCGACGAGTTCGCGTACGAGGGAGGTGAGGCCCTGCACGTGGCCTTCGCCGGAGAGGTGGGCGACGATGTAGCCTTCGGGGTCGACGACGACGAGGGTGGGCCATGCGCGGGCGGTGTAGGCCTGCCAGGTGGTCAGTTCGGGGTCGTCAAGTACGGGGTGGGTGATGTGGTAGCGGTCGACGGCTGCGGCGAGCGCTACGGGGTCTGCTTCGTGTTCGAATTTGGGGCTGTGTACGCCGACGGTGACGAGCACGTCGGAGAATTCTTCTTCGAGAGGGCGTAGTTCGTCGAGGACGTGCAGGCAGTTGATGCAGCAGAGGGTCCAGAAGTCGAGAATAACGATTTTGCCGCGAAGGTCCTGCAGGGTGAGGTTCTTGTCGCCGGTGTTGAGCCAGGCGCGGCCTTCGAGTTCGCTGGCGCGCACGCGTACGCTGCGGGTGGTGTTCTCACTCATGGGTTCTCTCTCCTGTTGGGTGCGCCGTGTGTGGGCGCGTCGGTTTGCTGTCCCCATTATGCCAGCGTGGTGGGGGTGGTTCGCTGGGAGTTGAGCATTGTGAACGCGGGAGGTAACGGCTCGTCATATTACGTCATATTTGCGTGAGTTGAGGAGTGCGAAAGTGGTATGCACGGGTTTGGAAATCATTGCATCTCATTCATTCGCCATGCCCTCCGGTACCGATACGCCGGGGCACCCCCGAAATATTTAACTTAATAAGTTAAGCCTTACCTAACTATTGATTAATCTAACCCTTAATTTTTAGACTGGGAGGGTGCGATTTTTCGCACACCCTTCTGCGGGACTCGCCGACGACCCCGCCCCCACCCAAGGCCCGCCCTGCAGGCGGCGCCCCCCCCAAGAGAAAGGCCTCCCATGGTGCAACGTCAGCTCCCCAAGCCCAGCGAACTACTTGAATTTATGCAATTCAAGAAGCCCAGCCTCGACTTTGCAGGCAACCGCCTACAGAGCGCACTGACCATCTACGATTTGCGCCGCATCGCAAAGCGCCGCACACCAGCCGCCGCTTTCGACTACACGGACGGCGCCGCGGAAGGTGAACTGTCAATGACCCGCGCCCGCCAGGCCTTCGAGGATGTCGAGTTCCACCCGGGTATCCTGACGGATGTTTCCACCGTAGACACCACCACGAAGGTACTGGGTGGCACCTCCGCTCTACCCTTCGGTATCGCCCCCACGGGCTTTACACGCCTCATGCAGACCGAAGGCGAGATTGCCGGATCCGGCGCGGCGGGGGCAGCGGGCATCCCCTTCACCCTCTCAACCCTGGGTACAACCAGCATTGAGGATGTGCGCCGAGTCAACCCAAATGGCCGCCTGTGGTTCCAGCTGTACGTGATGCGTCAGCGTGAGATTTCCTACGGCTTGGTCGAGCGCGCCGCAAAGGCTGGCTACGATACGCTCTTCTTCACTGTAGATACGCCCATTGCGGGGGCGCGCCTGCGCGATAAGCGCAACGGCTTTTCCATTCCGCCCCAGCTTTCGCTGAAGACAGTGGCGAACGCGATTCCGCGCCCGTGGTGGTGGTATGACTTCCTCACCACGCCCAAATTGGAGTTCGCTTCACTCTCCTCGACAGGCGGCACGGTGGGCGAATTGCTGGACGCTGCCATGGATCCGTCCATCAATTACGAGGATCTTAAGGAAATCCGTGAGTTGTGGCCCGGCAAGATTGTCATTAAGGGCGTGCAAAACGTGGAGGATTCCAAGAAGCTGGCTGATTTAGGCGTGGACGGCATCCTACTGTCGAACCACGGCGGCCGCCAGTTGGACCGCGCTCCGGTTCCCTTCCACCTGCTCCCGGAAGTGGTTCGCGAGGTCGGCAAGGACACCGAAGTTATGGTGGATACCGGCATTATGAACGGCGCGGATGTGGTGGCCTCGCTGGCCTTGGGCGCCAAGTTCACGCTGATTGGCCGCGCCTACCTATACGGACTCATGGCGGGTGGCCGCCGCGGTGTGGATCGCACGATTGAGATCCTCTCGGAAGAGGTGCGCCGCACAATGCGCCTGCTACAGGTCAGTTGCGTTGAGGAACTCGAACCCAAGCATGTGACGCAATTGCGCCGCCTGCAACCCATTCCGAAGATTTAAACCTCTCCATCCCCGAGTGAGAAATAATTAAAGACGCCCCGCACGCATCACGTATAGATGCGCGCGGGGCGTTGGTATCCCTAGTGTGGTGGGCTGTTCTGCCCAGTGGGCAGGAGCTAGTTTTTACTTGGCGCCTGCAACCTCGGAGAGGTCACCAATCTTGGTGGGCTTGACCGGGGTCTTAGCGGTGCCGCTGAAGCCGTCGATACGGCCGGGTGCCTTCGGGGTTTCGATGGTGGAGACGTCAGTCGCCTGCTCAAAGGTCTTGGTGTTCAGCACGGATGCGGTGCCATCTGCATTGACAACGGTGTAGAGGTTGTCCTTGGGGTTGGTCTTGATCCAGGAGCCGTCCTCTTTCACGACGATGGTTGTACCGTTGGAGTCCATGCTGGTCCACACACCGTTATTCTGGATGCTGATGATAGCGCCGTCCTTGGATTCGAATGCAGCGAGTTCATCGGTGTAGTAGACGGTGCCATCGCTGGTCTGCACCTTCTTCACGCCGGACTGCTCCTTGAGCTGTTCCAGGGCTTTCTTGCTGGCGGTGTAGCCTGCGGAGGCTACCTGATTGGCGGATTCCTGACCCTTCTTGAGTGCTTCGGTTGCTTCGCTGGGCAGGTCGGTGGGAGTGCTGATGGTGCCCTGGGTGGTCTTAGTTTCTGCCTTGGTGGTTTCAGCTGCTGCGGAGGCGGTGCTCTTGGTGGTTGCTGCTGCGGAGGTGCTTGCGGGTGCCGAGGCAGTTGCGGAAGCGGTTGCAGAAGCGGACGCGCTTGCCGATGCGGAGGAGTTGGAGTTGGCGCCGGAGTTGCCGCCGCAGGCTGCGAGGCCGAGGGCACCGGCAATGGTCAGGGACAGAACAGCAATAGACTTCTTCACTGTATTTTCTCTTTCTGTATGCGCCGCTCTGCAACGGCGCAGTGCGTAGTGTGGTTGACCTGTACTCCGGTATGCCCGGTGTACGCCACCATGCTAGCACCGCGACCTGAAAGCTCCCTGAGATGGTGCGGTGCCCCCTCCCCCGCTTACGGGTCATCTCAGCTCTACTGGTCTTCTCAGCGCGGCTTGAAGACGCAAAAACGCCCCGCACGCATCACGTTCGGATGCGCACGGGGCGAACGGATCTAGCTAGTCGCCAGCTAAGCGGTGGATACGGTTAGTTCACAGCCATGCTAGTCGGCTTAACGGGGGTCTTCGGGGCGGGGAAATCTCCCACCGGAGCCGGGGTCTTGGGCACTTCCAGGGACTGGTAGTCGTCCGAAATCTCCGAGGTCTTAACGTTCATAATGGAAGCCGCGCCATTCTCATCAACGTTAATGATTTCACCGTTAGGCTTGACAGCGGCCCAGCCGCCCTTCTCAGTCACGGCGATAACCTCGCCTTCAGGGGTCACACGTACCCAGCTGCCGTCGTTCTCAATGCTGATGTAGCTACCGTTCTTAGCTTCGACAACAGCGATGCTTCCGTCAGGGTCAGCGTACACGTTACCTTCAGTGTTCGTAGTCCTCTTGGTGGAGTGATCTTTCTTAGCCTCTTCGACGGTTTCCTTGTAATGCTCGTAGACCTTCGGGCCGTAGCTACTATCGGTGGCGTCCGTGGGCATGGAGGAAGCACCCGACAAGCCACCCTTCTGGCTTTCGGATGCCTTAGCGGAGGAGCTCGAGCTATTTGCGTGTGCAGAAGCAGATGCACTTGCCGAAGTGGATGCTGAGGTAGCTGCCGAGGTGGTTGCAGTTGCGGACGCGTTGGAGGAGGCAGACGCGCTTGCCGAAGCGGACGCGCTCGCGGATGCACTCTGGCTTTCGGCGGGTGCCTTGGCGTTGGAGCTGCACGCGGCAAGACCGAAGGTTGCGGCGAGGCTCAGGGACAGAACAGCCATAGTTTTCTTCACTGTGTTCTCTTTTCTGGTAGATCCCCGTGCTATGCCGGGGAGACCTATAGTGTGGTTGTTTGTTGAGTGAGAGTTGAGTGAGAGCTAGATTCTGAGCGCCTCCCTAATCCTAACAACAGTTATGCGAAGCTTCCTATTTTCCCTAGGAGTTCAGCGCAACTTGAAGACGCAAAACGGCCCCGCACGCATCACGTTCGGATGCGCACGGGGCGTTTGTTATGCACTGGTCAGCTTATTACTTCTTGGGCTGAACGGGCTTGACGGGGGTGACCTTAGCCTGTGCGGGCTTTGCGGGAACCTTCGGAGCCTTCAGATCTGCCTTCTCGCCGCCAACGATGGAGGTTACTTCACCGGATGCGTCCACGGTTGCCTGCAGGCCGCTGTTAGCCTGGATGCTCCAGGAGCCGTCAGCCTTGACTGCAACCTGGCCGTTTGCGTCCTGGCGGCTCCAGGAGCCGTCAGCCTGTACAGCTACCTGACCTTCGTCGCCCTGAATGGACCAGCCGCCGTCCTCGGAAACGATAACGTCGCCCTCAACGGTGGAGGAGGATGCTGCGTTGCCCTCGGAGTCCTTGGACTCAGCCTTGGTGCCCTTTTCGTCGGACTCTACCTTGGAGGAGTTACCCTCGGAGTCCTTAGCGTCTACGGATGCCTTGCCGTCTGCGCCGACCTTCACGTCTGCGGAGTTGCCTTCGCCGTCGTTAGCCTTGACGGTGACGTTGCCGTCCTTGTCAACCTTCACATCTGCTGTAGCAGAAGCGGAAGCTGCAGAGGTGGTTGCCGCCGAGGATGCCTTAGCCGATGCGCTTGCAGATGCAGTTGCCGAAGCGGAAGCGGATGCGGATGCAGTGGCGGTGGTGGAAGAGGACTGGGAGCCACATGCGCTCAGGCCCAGTGCGCCTGCGAAAGCGATGGACAGAACCGCGGTGGTCTTCTTCATTGCGGGGGCGATTGCCATTGTTTCTCCTTGTGGTTGTTAGTATGGTGCGGCTAGTTGACGACGTATTCGCGTCGTGCGCAGAATCCTTGTGGGATTCCATAACGATTATCGGTGTAACCAACCGCGTTAATTCTATCGAGTTTGGGTGTGATTATCCGGGCGTGTGGGCGTTTATCCGCATTCTAGCGAGTGGGATAGCCTACGTTTTCACCCAGCTTGTCAGCCAGCTTCTTAGCGGCGGGGAGTGACGGGCTTGACGGGGTTAGCGACAGCACCGGCGGGCTTGAGGGGGACGCTGGGTACCTTAACCGCGCCTTTGCCGCCGGTCTGTTCCCAGGTGCCGTTAGCTTCTACCTCGATTACGCCGTTCTCGCCGGTCTGTTCCCAGGAGCCGTCAGCATCAACCTCAACGACGCCTCCATCGCCAACGCGCTCCCAGGAGCCGTCAGCTCGTACCTCGATGATGTCGCCGTTGGGGGCGTGGTAGGACCAGCCGCCGTCGGTCTTGATTTCGATGAGGGTGTAGCCGTTGGCTGCGCTGACGGTTCCGCTGTCGACGGTCACGGTGCCGTTACCGGAGCTGTTACCTGCGCCGTTGGAGCCGTTCTTGGCGGTGGTTTCACCGGCCTTTTCGTCGACCTTTGCGGAGGAGCCCGAGTTGTTCGATGCCGAGCTGCCATTGACGGTTGCGTTGCCGCTAACATCGGCGGTCACGCCGGTTCCGTTCGCGCCGTTGACGGTCACATTACCGTTGGCGTCTGCGGTGACCCCGGTACCATCAGCACCGCTGACGGTCACACCGTTTTCGGTGACGGTGACGGTGCCCTGGGAGCTGCTTGCGGTGGCGCTCGGGGAGGCTGCGTCGCTTGCCTTGACGGTGACCTTGCCGTTGCCCGCGTTGACTGCTGCGTCGGCGGTGGAGGATGCCTTAGCGGTCGCGGTGGCGGTGGGTGCCGGGTTGGAGGTGTTCTGTGTACCGCAGGCGCTCAGGCCGAGTGCTGCGATTGCTGCCAGGGACAGTGCTGCCGCGCCGGTGCGGAAGCGACGGTTGGTGGCCTGTGCGGAAGTGTGCAGTGCGGGGCGTGCCATGAGGTGGTTCTCCTTGTGCATCCCGGAGGGTCAATCGTCCGGGGTTTGTATGGTTGATTTTCCGGTTGGGTGGGGCCGCCGTGTATGGTGTGTGGCTTTTCCTTCGCCGGTGATTCCAGCTTAGGGTGTGAGTCTAAGATTGAGCTTTAGTTTGCTGTGTTTAAGCTGTGTCCAAACGGGGATGTATAAGTATTTTTCCCAGCGGGGTTTGATAATCGCGATTTTTCGCTCAGCTCATGCATAGCTTTCTGCTTAAATGTATAAATTTTCTTTATTTTTTCTGTAGCCCATCATAGCTTCCCCTGTGAAACCGAGCTACTTTCTGTATCTTATGCTCGAGTTAAGGGTTAGGGTCTTGAAGACCCACCTTGTGCACGCTCCCTGCCTTGCGCACGCTCCCCGCCGCACGTGCCCTCCCAGCCCTCCAGACGCGCCCCCTCCCCCAGCACCCCATACCCCTATCGTCAAGAGAGCATCTGGGCATACTAAAAGACCCCCACCATATTGGTGGGGGTCTTTAGCAGATTCAAAGTCTCAAGAATTACTTCTTCTTAGCGACTGCTGCCTTCAGCTTGGAGCCTGCGGTCAGCTTCACGCCGTGACCGGCGGGAATCTGGATGGTTTCGCCGGTCTGCGGGTTACGGCCGGTACGAGCTGCACGGTCGGTGCGCTCGATTGCCATCCAACCGGGGATGGTGATCTTCTCGCCCTTGGAGACGGAAGACTCGAAAACCTGGAACACTGCGTCGAGGACTGCGTTTACAGTTGCCTGGCTCTTGCCAGACTTCTCTGCAACCTCTGCAACGAGTTCGGTACGGTTCTTAGCCATTAGGGTGCCCCTTCCAGAGACTTAAGGTTTGAGTCTAAAGCGAGTGACCGTCGGTAACGACGGAAAACCGTTTAGGAACTAAAATACCAGATTTACCAGCTGGACTTGGTGATACCGGGCAGCTCGCCACGGTGTGCCATCTCGCGGAAGCGCACGCGGGAGATACCGAACTTCTGGAAGGTACCGCGGGGGCGGCCGTCGATCTGGTCGCGGTTACGCACGCGAACGGGGGAAGCGTTGCGGGGCAGCTTCTGCAGTGCCACGCGTGCTGCTTCGCGCTCCTCGGGGGTAGCGTTCTCGTCGATTAGGGTCTTCTTCAGCGCGATACGCTTCTCGTTGTAGCGAGCGACGATGACCTTGCGCTGCTCGTTGCGAGCGATCTTGGACTTCTTAGCCATTCTTAGCGCTCCTCTCGGAAGTCAACGTGCTTGCGAACGACGGGGTCGTACTTCTTCAGCACCATACGGTCGGGGTTGTTGCGGCGGTTCTTACGGGTCACGTAGGTGTAACCGGTGCCAGCAGTGGACTTGAGCTTGATGATAGGACGGAGGTCCTTAGCCTTGGATGCCATTTACTAGATCTTCTCCCCGCGTGCGATGATTTCTGCAACAACGGCATCGATGCCACGAGCATCGATAACCTTGATGCCCTTAGCGGACACGTTCAGGGTTACCTTACGACGCAGCGAAGGAACCCAGTAGGTCTTCTTCTGAACGTTCGGGTCGAATCGACGCTTGTTGCGGCGATGCGAGTGCGAAATGCTGTGTCCAAAGCCGGGAACAGCTCCGGTCACCTGGCAGACTGCTGCCATGTTTCACTCCTTTATTGATTGACTTTTATGACGGTACGCAGTCGATGTTACTCGTGAGCGTCCCGCCACCAATGTAGAAGCACCGGGTTATTCGCCGGGCTAGAGTGTTTGAGATCGTCACGTGGGTGAGAGGCCACGCATCGATCCCCGCCGCGGGAAAAACGGTGAAGCTTATTAGTGTCGAGAGGCGTTTCCACCACTACGAACAGCGTTAAATTCTAGGTAAATACGGGGGTTCGTGCAAGCCTGCACGCCGGATTTTGCCTTAAAAATCCGCGGAATCTCGGTGTTCTGAGCCAATTGCATCTCGTTTAAGCGAAGTGCTCGATTCGCGGATGCACGCCTGCCTTCGAGCGGCAAACATACCTATCCATTCTATCAAAAATGGGTGTTTTTGCAAGTCCAGATGTTTTTAAGGAATTCTTTAACGCCCCTAGTCAGGCGTTAATGCGCCTTTTTAAGAACGGATGTTCTCTATGTGACCGGGGATAAATTACACCGGTGAAATTCATGTTGTGAGATTAACAGCTTAAGCCGGATTTAAGCCTTAAACAGCCCCGCGCCACCGCTTCTTGCGGTGTGCGCAGGGCTATTAAACGGGCTTAAATACGCGTTTAAAGAGCTTTTAACTCTCGTTTTAACGCTTCCGCCCCGGTTTTAAAGGGCGGTTTAAGGGGTCGCAACGGTACGGGTAACGGCGGATTTACCGTTCCAGTTACGGCGTAGATGCAGGCACAAATACGGTACAGATACCGCGCAGGACACTCCCCCGGCGTACAGTTTTACGCCGTACCGTGAGCCACCGCGCCCCTAGTTCTTCAGCCTAGTTCTTAAGACTTGCCGCGGGCACCCACTGCGGGTACTTGGGGCTCACACCGTCCCCGGAGCTTGTTCCCTTTAGACGGCGGCCAATCCACGGCAGGGCAAACTCACGGACCCAGCGTGCCTCCTGCTCGATCTTCTCGCGGGCGGTCAGCTGCACCTCCGGGGGCAGTACCGATTCGGTGATCACACCGGGCAGGCCGAGCTGCGCCAGTACGCGAGATGCGAAGCGTTCGTGGCCGAGGTCGTTCATGTGCAGGCGGTCGTCAGCCCACAGACGCCAATCAAGGAAGTCGTTCCAGCGCCAGTAGTCGATAATGTGCACGCCGTGGTCCTCAGCGATACCACGCAGTAGCTCGTTGTAGGTGGCGGTACGGCCGCGGGTACGGGCGAAGGGGCCCTGGCCCTGTACATCCAGGCCGGTTACGGTAAGCACTTCGATTCCTTCGCCGCGCAGGGTGGCGAAGGCTTCGTCTACGTGAGTCATGAGCTGGTCAATATCCACGTTGGGTCGCATGATGTCATTGCCGCCACCGTAGAAGGTGACAATGTTGGGGCAGAGGTCCAGGGCTCGAGGCAGCTGTTCATCCAGGATGGGACCGAGCAGGCGGCCGCGGATAGCAAGGTTTGCGTACTGCGCCTGCGGGTCTACTGCACCGATGCCTTCGGCAACGCGGTCTGCCCAGCCGCGCAGGCTGTTAGGGCGGCGGCGGTCAACGTCGCCCACACCTTCGGTGAAGGAGTCGCCGATTGCCACGTAGCGTACTGATTCACCGTTGAGCTTGCCGTTGGAGTCTAGGAGCGGGGTCGTCATTGTGTTCTTCTTTCCGGGCCTCTATAGAGAATGACCCTTCTGTGGAAGAAGCCGGCACACCCGCGCGGTGTACCGGCTTCTTCGCTTAGCTTTCGGTGCGTCCTACTTTCCAGTATCCCACTGTTATGGGCGCTTCATCAGATATGAGCGGGGGTTTCTTAGGATGCGACAGCTGAACCGGCAACGGTGGACGCACTCCGGGGATGCGGAACAACCACGACGCTGCCGTCGTTAAACGGATCGGCGACCTCTGCTTTCAGACCGAAAATGGTGTGCAGGTTCTCACGGGTGAGCACGTCGTGTGCTTCGCCTTGAGCGACGATGGAGCCGTCCTTCATCGCGACGAGGTAATCGGCGACTCGGGCGGCGAGGTTCAACTCGTGCAGCACCATGATCATGGTGGTGCCGCGTTGCTCGTTGAGGTCCGAGAGTAGGTCGAGTAGCTCCACCTGGTGTGCCAGGTCGAGGTACGTGGTCGGCTCGTCCAGCAGTAGGATGTCGGTTTCTTGGGCGAGCGCCATGGCAATCCAGACGCGCTGACGTTGGCCGCCAGAGAGTTCGGTGACCTGTCGTTCGGCGAGGGACATGGTGTCGGTGGCTTCTAGTGCCCAGGCGACCGCCTCATCATCTTCGGCGCTATTGCGTTTGAAGAGTCCCTGGTAGGGGTAGCGTCCTCGGGAGACGAGGTCGGCTACGGTAATTCCTTCGGGGGCGATGGGATGCTGGGGCATGAGCCCAACCATGCGGGCGAAGCCCTTCATGGAGTATTCGTGGGTGGGTTTGCCGTCGAGGGTGAAGTCGCCGTTGAGCGGCTTGAGTAGTCGGGAGACACCGCGTAGCAGGGTGGATTTACCGCAGCCGTTGGGGCCGATGATGGCGGTAACTTTGCCCTTCGGGAATTCGAGGGAGAGGTCTTTGACGATGGTGGTTTCGCCGTAGCCGAGGCTGACGTTCTCTACTTTGAGGGTGCGTTCGGTGATTTCTTTCATGGCGTCCTTTCTTCTCTAAGGCTTTTCCCGGGAGCCTCCTAACTTAGCCTATCCTAATTTCGGGTCAGAATATAGCGAATCCCCCGAACCGTTCACACTTCTGTAGAACAGCACGGGGGATCCGCTATATCGGCGAACTTTAGAAGTTCACTTTTCCGTTGACGAGCCAGCCGCCTTCCGCTGCACGCTGGAAGACTTCCTGAGCCATGGTGCGGCTGTAGGTCTTGGAGACATGGTTGTCATCGATGTAGACGTAGATGTTTCCAACCACGGGGCTGCACATGCCGTCCGGGCAGTACACGTCCTTCAGGTCCACCATGACGGCACCCTGGTTGCGGTACTTGTCGAAGATTTCCTTTGCAGGGTTTTCTGCGGCGTACTTGTCGCTTGCGGGTCGTGCGCAGGAGCTCTTGTCGGCGCCGGCCTTCTGAGCGCATTCGTAGATGTTGTACTCGAAGCGCGGGTTATCGCGCAGGCCAATGACCTGGACTCCTGCTTCGGTGAGGCGGCGGACCGTCTCATCGAGGCTCGGGTCGACTCGTTCGTCGTTCGAGCGTGCCTGGGCAACGGTGGCGATGAGCACCACGGTCTGCGGCTTACGCTTGAGAATTTCCTCGGTCATCTTGGTGTTGAATTCCGAGCATTCGTTGCTGGCGTTGACGGCGCGGACCGGGTACTGGCAGCCACCGAGCAGGTAGGTCTGCAGGTTGGTTTTGGTCTGTTCTGCGATGGGCTTGAAGATGCTCAGCGCCTGTTCGGCGTGGGAGTTACCGATGACCATGGTCAGCGGTGCGTCCTCGGGTCCGTACTTCTGCAGGCTGCAGTACTTGGCGAGTGCCGGGTCGGAGGGCGCGAAGCTGCCAACGCAGGGGTCGCTCAGTCCGTCGAACTGGGTTTTGACGTCACCACCGGAGGGGATGGGGTTGTCAATGAGTCCCTGCTGGGCGCCGCCGATAGCGCGGGCGCCGGGGTAGTTTTCGCTGGCGGTCTGTACCTGCAGTTCGGCGTTCTGCTCGGACTGGGTGTTGCGGTAGCCTACCCATGCCTGTGCGGCTACCAGGGGTACACCTGCGACCAGGAAGATCGCGAGGATGAAGGCGAGCTGGTCTGCCCAGGTCTTGACCGAGAAGATGGTCTTGAAGCGCATCTTCATCATGAGCCAGGGTACGAAGGGGTCCTTGCGGTAGCGCAGCGGCTTCTCGACGAAGCGGATGAGCAACCATGCCAGGCCGATGGAGGTAAGGATGATGACAGCACCTTCGATGAAGTTCACGCGGGAGGTACCGACGGCGCTGCTGTAGAGGATGAGGATGGGCCAGTGCACCAGGTACAGGGCGTAGGAGATGTTGCCGAGGTTCTGCAGGGGTGCGGAGACCAGCAGTCGATCGATGCCCCAGCGGCTGTTGGTGCGGCCTGCCATGATGACGAGGGCGCCGGAGAGCACGGGCCAGAGCGCCAGGTAGCCGGGGAAGGCTCGTTCGACGGGCAGGATTGCACCGCAGGTGACCAGGCCGATGATGCCGACCCAGCCCATGACGACTCGCGCCTTTTCGGGCGCCTTCCATTTGAGGGTGAGCATCGCCAGCAGGGTGCCGATGGCGAATTCCCACAGGCGGGTGCGGGTGTCGAAGTAGGCGAATCCCTGGTTGGTGTCGGTTTCGACGATGGAGAAGGTCAGGGATGCTACGAATACCGTGTTGAAGATGAATACCGCGGTGGTGAAAAGGTTCCCGCGGAATCGGTGCACGACGTAGGCTACTGCGGCGAAGAGCAGGGGCCAGATGATGAAGATCTGCCCCTGGATGGAGAGCGACCAGAAGTGCTGGAAGGGTGACTTCACGGAAGCGTTTTGGGCGTAGTAGTCCACGGAGCTGAACGCGAGGTTCCAGTTCTGGAAGTAGAACAGGGAGCTCGTTGCGTCGGTGACGGTTTGCGACCAGCGGCTGGGCGCGAGCACGAAGAAGGACGCAATCGTGGTACACGCGATAACCACGGTGGCTACGGGTAGCAGTCGCTGGAAGACGTGCATCCAGTAGCTGAAGAGATTGAGGGGTTTGCCTTCGTTGATCTTACGCATGAAGGAGAGCGAGAGCAGGAAGGCGGAGATGAAGAGGAAGACATCCACACCGCCGGAGACTTTGCCGACCCAGACGTGGTAGAGCACCACGAGGAGCACGGCGAAGGCTCGCAGGCCCTGAATTTCAGGGCGGAATCCTCGCGATTCGATGAACTCTTCGAGGGGGTAGTCGCTGGCTTCGCGTGCTTTGATGCTGCGCGGGGCGGTGGTGTAGGTTCCCTGCGAGGCGGGAGCCTGCGGGGTTCCGGAGGTTTCAGACATTCTCGGTTCCTCAGGATGGATGTCGATGTGCTAGTGCGGGTCCCTTAGACACTACAGGACACTCGTACAATAAAATCCTGATCCGCACCTCTGCTATGAGGCTGGTGCGAACCAGGATTTTTCTGAGCCCCCTACCGGATTCGAACCGGTGACCCTCTGTTTACAAGACAGATGCTCTGGCCAACTGAGCTAAGGAGGCAACTTGTCCAGTGTACCTTATTCTGGTGGTTGAATCTGCTTAGTTGTTCTTTGGCGGTTTGATGCGTTCGTTTCCTTCGTTTTACCCCTTCCGAATACCTCGGCTACAGGGGCTCCCGGGCACCTTGTCCAGCACTTTGCCGAGTCTTCTTCCTGCCCCTCACGTTCCTTTACTCGTTCTTTAGAGCTTCAGATGCATACGGAAAAACCCGGTAGCCTCGCGCGGAGGTTACCGGGTTTTTCTATCGAAGAGGTTACTTCTTCTTAGCTTCGATCTTTTCCTTCAGGAAGGTGCTGAAGTCGTTGCTGGTGTACTGGTCGCCATCAACGAAGACGGTGGGGGTACCCTGAATGCCGTTCTTTGCGGATTCAGCGTTGACCACGTCCACGAAGGGGCGCCACTTGCCGTCGTTCATATCGGAGCCGATGGAGGCGTGGTACTTCGAAGCAATGTCGGCAATCTGCTGGTTGTTCATGTCGCCGCTGCCCTGGTGGGTGAAGATCTCACGCTGGTAGTTCAGGAAGTCGTGGGTGCTGACCTGGTTTGCCACGGAGTATGCCGCTGCCGCGTTACGTGCGGAGTATGCGGTGGGCGAGGTACGGTCCAGGAAGGTCAAGTTGCGGATTTCCAGGGTGATGGTGCCGTCTTCGACGAGCTTCTGGATTTCTTCGCCGTACTTCTTCTCGAACTCTGCACAGTGCACGCAGTTGTAGTCCTGGAAGATGGTCACGCGAACGGGCTGGCCGTTCTTGGATGCCTCTTCAGCGGTCTGCACGCCCGGGGGCAGGGTGTTGACTGCTGCTGCGGTTCCGTTGACCATGGGGGTCACGGAGGAGGTCGAGGTTGCGAGCTGCTTGAAGTCGCGGGTCTCCTGGGTGGAGGAGTTTTTGACGATTCCGTCCTTGGTCAGCACAATGCCACCGTATTCGTTGGCGCTGGCGGGCACGGGGCCGCTTTCTGCTACCTTGGTGTTCTTGTTGCCGTTGATTACGACGAAACCGATGATACCTACGATGACGAGGACCACGGCGAGTACGCCGAGCTGGAGCCAGCGGCGGCTTGCCTGGCTGGGACTCTTCTTGGCCTGCTGGGCCGCAATCTGGCGGGCTTTTTCGCGGGCGTCGGTCGACATGCCTGCTCCTTTGGTTGGGAATATGGGTGGCGGTTCGTCCACTTCTTCTAGCCTACTCCTTATGGAGTACGCACCCATCAGGGCAGAGGTTCAGAGTGCCAGTGCTCGTCTGAGCTCGGCGCCTTCTGATCTCTGCCGGGCGTTCTAAAGCTCAGCTTCCTGCTACGTATAGCAGCTGAAAGGTATGTCGAGCAGTTCCTATCATGTGGATAGGTTCTGTCTTTTCTCTAGTGTGGATGTACCGCGCTACCCGTCTAGCCTACCGAATGGGTGCCTTATCGGCTAGTTAATACTCTGACTGAGATACTGTGATGTCTATTCTCACGCTCTCAGCTTATTTTCCTCGTAAACTTTCGTAGCTCTGGGAGGTTCCTCCCCTGCCACAAGTAGCGCACAAGTATAGCGCCGAGGCACCCATCCGGTTCAGCTCATTACCGTTAGGGAATGTTGTAGACTTCCACTCCCCCAATGAAGGGGCGGGTGTTGTAGTTACCATTCCACTTCACGCTCAGGCCGTGCTTCTCCAGTACGGGAATAACCGTCTCTCGCAGCAACTGTGCGGAGAGCTTCTCGTGAAGGGCCCTAATCTCTTCCTTCTGCGCATCGCTCAGGGTATTCCATTTTTCTTCGTCCCTGGGGTAAGCGAGGAAGGAACCGAAACCGATGTAGGTTCCGCCGCTCTCAGCGAGGCTTTCAGTGTCCTGCTCATGGAAGTAGATGTATCCCTTCCATTCACGGCTATCATCCATTTCGTCCCAGATTTCTGCGGATGCGCAGGTACCGCAGCAGGTGAAGTTCTGTCGTGCAATGACTCCTTCTTCTTCCAGCGCTGCGAAGGCACGGTTGAGGTTGGAGTTCTTCTGCATTTCGGGGGTAATGCCCAGCTCAGCAGCAAAGGCACGACGACGCTTGATGAGCTCTTCCACGTAGTCCTCTACGCGCTTCTCCCAGAGCTTGCTGTCTTCGTTCTCCCCATCGTATTCCAGACCGAGTACGTCCATCACATAATCGGTAATGGTTTCTACGTACTGTTCGGTATCAGATTCACCCATGAACAGCAGGGGCCAGATGGGCCAGAGCAGTTCGGCTTCGTCTTCTTCGTCCAGTCCCCATTCTTTGGGGAAGGGCGGGTCGAGGCGTTCTTCGCTCCAGCGTTCGTAGATGCTCTTCTCATCAGCCATGATGATGCTCCTTTGCGTGTTCTCTATTCGCTCGGGTAGAGATGTGGATTGCTCTTGTTGTTAAGGTACCAAGAGTTTCTCCACCGTGCCCTCTGCTTCGTCATTCAGGCGGATCTGTGAACTCCCCATCTCGTCGCCCCTGCATCAAGGCTGGCAGGCTGTCTAGGTTGCGTCCCCTGTTCCTCTGCTTCTCAGCTGAGTCTCTAAACCTCTGCATCTCTGATGAGTTAGGTTTCTTTCGTCCAGGAGTTTTCATTCTAAGAGTTTTTGGGTACACAAAAAGAGGGGAAGACCTATAAGGTCTTCCCCTCTTGAATAAAAAACCCGCGGCGACCTACTCTCCCACACCCACAAAAGTGCAGTACCATCGGCGCAAAGAGTCTTAGCTTCTGGGTTCGGAATGGAACCAGGCGTTTCCCTCTTGCTATAACCACGGAAAATCTAGCGAATAACTTCGTTATTCAAAATTTCCGAATAAAAAGCCTCAACTTCCCGAAGGAAGCCCAGGGTTATTATCTAAAAACCATACAGTGAACGCAAACAACAAACA
>NZ_KV801797.1:564-13975 GCF_001810515.1 Rothia sp. HMSC075F09 | reverse complement strand
GGTAGCAGTCAGCGACCACTGTGATCAACGCGTTTTCGGAGCGTTTGCGGCGCTGCAACAGCCACTCTGGAAAGTAGGTGCCTGAGCGTAGCTTGGGGATCGCCACGTCGATGGTGCCGACCCTGGTATCCAGGGGCCGGTGGCGATACCCAGGGTTAAGGGTCAAAATGTGTGTCCGGAATCGCGGATTTTCACGGATTGACCTGTAGGTTTCCGGAAAGTATATGCTCCGGAAGCATATATCTAGCCCCCGACGGGAAATCCTCGGTGTGGCAGCCGTGATGTGCTATGCGCGGCGTGGTGTGGTGTCGCAATGTCGAAGAACCAACCACGCTGCCACTGCGGCGGTGAAATGAAACGCAACGGCACCACCAGCAAAGGCACCACCAGATGGCGCTGCAAACAATGCGGCGCCTCCAGCGTCAAACGTCGAAACGACATCACCAACGCGGCAGTGTTCACCCAGTTCATCGAGCATTGCACCACCGCAATATCACTCGACGACCTAGCCAAACGAAACGGTGTTAGCCGCGCCACCATGAAGCGGCGCTTCAAGTGGTGCTGGCTCGTTGATGTGCCTGACCCCACCGCCGGCCACCACAAGCGGATCTACGACCAGGTATTTCTCGATGGCACCTACACCGCCGGTGGCTGCCTGATCGTCGCGGCGACCATCGACCACGTGATCGCCTGGCACTGGTGCAAACACGAAACCACCCGCGACTACCAACTGCTGCTTGAACGCATCGAAGCCCCACTCATCGCCGTCATCGACGGCGGCCAAGGCGCATACAGCGCAATCAAAAAGTGCTGGCCGACTACGAAAATTCAACGCTGCCTCGTCCACGCCCAACGCGTGGTCCGCCGCTACACCACCACCAACCCACGCACCGATGCCGGGCGCACCATCTACCGACTTGCGCTGAAACTGCCCCGGATCACCACACTGGATGAAGCCGCCGCGTGGGGTGTGCAACTGCACGAGTTTTCAACGATCTACCGGGAATGGATGAACGAGAAAACCATGATCAAAGACCCCAAAACAGGTGCATGGACCCGCGTGTGGACCCACCACAACGTGCGCAAGGCCTACAACAGCCTCAACCATCTTTGGCGGTCCGAGATGCTGTTTGTCTACCTCAACCCGCCAGCAGGAGTCCTTGCGCCCGAGCGGATCAAATCCACCACCAACAGCTTAGAAGGCGGCATCAACGCCCAGCTCAAACTGCTCGCCAGAACCCACCGCGGCAGATCAGGCGAACGACAACGCCGCATGCTGGATTGGTGGCTCTACTTAAAAACGGAACTGCCTGACGATCCAGTACGAATCGCCAGGCAGTCCGACTGGGGCCAGGGCCAACTCGCCAAAGTATCCACCCTGACCCAAACCGAGAACCAAGCCGACCACGAAACAGGACGCCCAGCCCTCTACGACAACGCTATCGACACCGACTACACCCACTCAATCGGCATTCAAAAAGGCCAAATCTAACCCCCGCGACACGCCGAGCCAGACACACATTTTGACCCTTAACCCTTTAATGGATATAATTAGACCCATGTTGATTTCAGGTACCGCTTTCTTGCGGTTGCGCACCAACCGCTAAGGCGGTTTCCTACCCCGTAGGTTAAAAACCGCTCCGGTCCTTTAGCCGGGCGGCTATTTGTCATGCCCGGCTCCCTTTCAAATCCAAGGAGCACACCTGATGTCTGCATACGGACACGGCCGTCACGAGCATGGCCAAAATTTTCTCACCAACCACAAGATCATCAACTCCATCATCGACCTTGTGAAACAAACCTCCGGCCCCATCATTGAGATCGGACCAGGAAGCGGTGCCCTCACTCACCCGATGGCCCACTTGGGGAGGGCGATAACGGCAGTTGAAGTGGACGCAAAACTAGCTGCCAAAATCACACAAGAAACCTCCTCGGCGGCGGTCGAAGTGGTCCATGATGATTTCCTTAACTTCCGGTTACCCGCCACTCCCTGCGTCATTGTGGGAAACATTCCCTTTCACCTCACCACTGCCATTCTTCGAAAGTTGCTGCATGCGCCAGCATGGACTGACGCTGTACTCCTCATGCAGTGGGAAGTCGCTCGCCGCCGGGCCGGGGTAGGCGCAAGCACGATGATGACGGCTCAGTGGTCCCCATGGTTCACATTTCACCTGGGTTCTCGGGTACCAAGGCCTGCTTTCCGGCCACAGCCAAACGTTGACGGGGGGATCTTAGTGATCCGCCGGGTGGGTGACCCGAAGATTCCGATAGAGCAGCGCAAAGCCTTTCAGGCGATGGTGCACACCGTTTTCACTGCCCGGGGACGCGGGATAGGGGAAATTCTCCGAAGGGCAGGGTTGTTTTCATCACGTTCAGAAACACAATCATGGTTGCGCTCGCGAGGAATCGACCCCGCGACCCTACCTCCCAGATTGCACACCAACGACTGGATCGATCTCTTCCAGGTGACTGGTTCCTCTCTACCTCACCATCGACCCATTTCACCATCGGGAAGTAGTCAACGACCTCCTCAACGGAAAAACCGAAGCCGGCGGCGTTAATCCCCACCAAAACCGAAATCCACCAGTAGTACTAAAAGGGCTCTTCCGGTTTTAGAGTGCATTGATTAGTTCGCCGGGGGTTTGGGCGTGGCACAAGATATTGGGGTCCTTGGCTTTGTAGGAAAAAGGTATCTAATCCATCCGTACAAAACTAAGGACCTACTGTGCAGCCTAACGGAAATGTCATCGTCGATACCATCTGCCGCACCGCAAAACTAGGAACTACTATCACCGGTGCCACAGAAAACGGGCTCTTCATAATTGGGGGTGTAGTTGGGGTCTGAATCCGCCGGTTTCGAGGAGGCAGCGGGTGATGTAGTGGGTGAGGTTACGGAACCCGAGGGCGGAGCCGCGTAGGTGTTCGAGGCGTCCGTTGATGGCTTCGGTAGGGCCATTGGAGGTGTGGGGGTGGTCGAAGTAAGCCAGGATGTCCCCGGCTCGGCGTTTGAGTGTCCTGCCCAGCGTGATGAGCTCGGTCAGACCCCTCGGTACACGCGTGGAGGTCAGGGTGTTGATTTCGGCTTCCATCAGGGCCTTACCCGCGTCCGTGTCGGGCGCGCGGTAGGCGTCGATGATGTTCTGGTAGGCGCTCCAAGTGACCTCGAGCGCGACGTGCTCCTCACCGGAAAACAGGTTGAGTAGTTGGTGCTGCTGGCGTGGCGTGAGCAGGCATGAGCGGGTGTGTAACATCCTGCGGGCCTTGTACAGGGGGTCGGTGGCACGCCCGCGCCGGTGGTGGAGTTCTTGCTGAATGCGTCTGCGACACTCATCCAAGGCGTTGCCAGCCAGGTGCACGACGTGGAAGGGGTCCATGACCGCCCTCGCGCCGGGGAGTTCTTCAGTGGCTGCGCTTTTGAACCCGGTGAATCCATCCATCGCGACGATCTCGATGCGGCTTCGCCACGTGTCGGGGCGGGAGGCCAGCCAGGTTTTGAAGACCTGCTTGGAGCGACCCGGGACCATGTCCAAGAGTCGGGAGGGGCCGCTGCGTTCTCGGATGGGTGTCAAGTCCAAGATAACGGTGACGTATTTGTCTCCGTAGGGGGTGTGGCGCCACACGTGTTCATCCACCCCGATGACACGCACGCCATCGAACCGAGTTGGATCATTGATCAGTAGACGCTGGCCTTCACCCAGGACAGCGGTGTTGGCGGTATTCCAGGACACACCGAGGGCCTGGGAGATACGCGCCACCGTCAAATGATGAACGACCAGCCCAGTGAGCGCCCAGCGCACCGCCGCACGCGAGAGCTTGGCGCGCGGATCGGCCGCTTGGCTCATATCTTGACGCCACACATGGGCGCACTCCTGGCACCGGTAGCGGCGCACGCTCACGTGCAAGATCGTGGGGCGCCACCCGTAAGGCTCGTGCGCCAAGCGCCTGATCACCGTGTCACGCGACTCGCCCTGGCATCCGCAGCGTCGACACCACCGGTCCTCACCAGCAATCCGGCAAGCCAACACTGCATGGTCTGGCCACATGCGCTGGCCCGTCACTTCCAGGCCCAGGTCATCCAGGCGCGTGAACGCGCTCAGGTCAGGGCGATCAAAGATAGTATTGGCCATGTCGAGGTCTTTCAGATGGACGGTGTAGCAATCTCCATCATCGGAAGACCTCGACCCCTACCCGGCCACGACACGCCCAACCCCGCCCACAACACCTACACCCTCAAATGCGAAGAGCCCTTTTAGGTACTTGCTTTCCTAAAACTGATGTGATACAATGATTTAATCCAGAAAAGGAGTAAAAAATATGCGGCAAGGTATTCTTAAATAAAACTATAATCAAATAGTGGGAACAAAGGATTATGATAGCTCCTTTTGTAGGGGCTTAGTTTTTTGTACCCAATTTAAGAATACTTTTGCCTTATCAATTTTGACATATCCCCAAAAACAGCAATCACAAACAGGTGTATGCTGTATATGTGTATGTCCGCAACTTATAATCCCCAGCGGTAAAAGTATTAGCCGCTGGGGATTTTTGCGCCCATTCGGGCCTTGTATGGAGGATAGACATGAACATTATCAATATCGGGATTCTTGCCCATGTAGACGCTGGAAAGACGACCTTGACGGAGAGTCTGCTATATGCCAGTGGAGCCATTTCAGAACCGGGGAGCGTCGAAAAAGGGACAACGAGGACGGACACCTTGTTTTTGGAGCGGCAGCGTGGGATTACCATTCAAGCGGCAGTCACTTCCTTCCAGTGGCACAGATGTAAAGTTAACATTGTGGATACGCCCGGCCACATGGATTTTTTGGCGGAGGTGTACCGCTCTTTGGCTGTTTTAGATGGGGCCATCTTGGTGATCTCCGCTAAAGATGGCGTGCAGGCCCAGACCCGTATTCTGTTCCATGCCCTGCGGAAAATGAACATTCCCACCGTTATCTTTATCAACAAGATCGACCAGGCTGGCGTTGATTTGCAGAGCGTGGTTCAGTCTGTTCGGGATAAGCTCTCCGCCGATATTATCATCAAGCAGACGGTGTCGCTGTCCCCGGAAATAGTCCTGGAGGAAAATACCGACATAGAAGCATGGGATGCGGTCATCGAAAATAACGATGCATTATTGGAAAAGTATATCGCAGGAGAACCAATCAGCCAGGAAAAACTTGCGCGGGAGGAACAGCGGCGGGTTCAAGAAGTCTCCCTGTTTCCGGTCTATCATGGCAGCGCCAAAAAGGGCCTTGGCATTCAACCGTTGATGGATGCGGTGACAGGACTGTTCCAACCGATTGGGGAACAGGGGAGCGCCACCCTATGCGGCAGCGTTTTCAAGGTTGAGTACACCGATTGCGGCCAGCGGCGTGTCTATCTGCGGCTATACAGCGGAACGCTGCGCCTGCGGGATACGGTGGCTCTGGCCGGGAGAGAAAAGCTGAAAATCACAGAGATGCGTATTCCATCCAAAGGGGAAATTGTTCGGACAGACACCGCTTATCCGGGTGAAATTGTTATCCTTCCCAGCGACAGCGTGAGGTTAAACGATGTATTAGGGGACCCAACCCGGCTCCCTCGTAAAAGGTGGCGTGAGGACCCCCTCCCCATGCTGCGGACGTCGATTGCGCCGAAAACGGCAGCGCAAAGAGAACGGCTGCTGGACGCTCTTACGCAACTTGCGGATACTGACCCGCTTTTGCGCTGCGAGGTGGATTCCATCACCCATGAGATCATTCTTTCTTTTTTGGGCCGGGTGCAGTTGGAGGTTGTTTCCGCTTTGCTGTCGGAAAAATACAAGCTTGAAACAGTGGTAAAGGAACCCACCGTCATTTATATGGAGCGGCCGCTCAAAGCAGCCAGCCACACCATCCATATCGAGGTGCCGCCCAACCCGTTTTGGGCATCCATCGGACTGTCTGTTACACCACTCCCGCTTGGCTCCGGTGTACAATACGAGAGCCGGGTTTCGCTGGGATACTTGAACCAGAGTTTTCAAAACGCTGTCAGGGATGGTATCCGTTACGGGCTGGAGCAGGGCTTGTTCGGCTGGAACGTAACGGACTGTAAGATTTGCTTTGAATACGGGCTTTATTACAGTCCGGTCAGCACGCCGGCGGACTTCCGCTCATTGGCCCCGATTGTATTGGAACAGGCATTGAAGGAATCAGGGACGCAACTGCTGGAACCTTATCTCTCCTTCACCCTCTATGCGCCCCGGGAATATCTTTCCAGGGCTTATCATGATGCACCGAAATACTGTGCCACCATCGAAACGGTCCAGGTAAAAAAGGATGAAGTTGTCTTTACTGGCGAGATTCCCGCCCGCTGTATACAGGCATACCGTACTGATCTGGCCTTTTACACCAACGGGCAGAGCGTATGCCTTACAGAACTGAAAGGGTATCAGGCCGCTGTCGGCAAGCCAGTCATCCAGCCCCGCCGTCCAAACAGCCGCCTGGACAAGGTGCGCCATATGTTCAGTAAGATCACTGGTTGATTTCCGATCCCAACCGAACACATTGAGCTGACGGCACGCTCCCGCAGTTAACCGAACGCCCCCGAGGTCCTATCCGGGCCCCGGGGGCGGCATTTTCCCAGTTGAAGGAATGGTGGAGATGTGTTTCGATGGGTCCGGTGGCCATGCTCCGCCCGCCGCCCGGCACCTCTTCCCAGACTCAGCCGGACGGTCGGTCCGTCTATTCCGTTTTTCTCCTAGGCTAGGCCAGCGGGGCATCGCCCCTCTCTGCGCGCGCCCTCTCGATGAGCCCCGGCGTCAGGTCGAGATCGCCGAGCGGCACGTCCTCCACGCCGTAGGCGTCCAGCAGCGCCGCCGCGTCCTCCCCGAGCATCGCCCTGAAGGCGCGCGCGGGCGTCGCGAAGCCGAGCGCGCCGCGGGGCTCGGAGTTCACGTGCGACATGGCCAGCGCCAGGTCGGCCGGGGCGAGCCGGTCGAACCTGATTCCGGCGCCCTTGGGCAGCAGCTTCCTGATCTCGACGTGGTTGCGCTCGCAGGCGCCCTTCTGGTCGCTGCGCCTGGGGTCGCAGTAGAACAGCCTCGTCTCGCCCGGCCCCTCGCCGAGCAGCGCCGCGATCGCCGCCTCGTCGGAGAACTCGGCGCCGTTGTCGGTGAGGACGGCGCGGAACACGCGGCGCGTCCCGTCGGCGCCGAGGATGGCCCGGACGCCCTCCAGGGCGTCCGCGACGCACCCGGCGGTCTTCTCCTCCAGCGGCAGCGCGAGCTGGAGCCTGCTGGGGCGGTGCAGCAGCGTGAGCAGGCAGGCGGAGTCCTCCCGGGCCCCCTCGACGGTGTCCATCTCCCAGGCCGCGGCGCACGCGTCCTCCCCGAGGGCGAGGAACGCGGCATGCGACCTGCGGGCGGAGTGGCGGGTCGCCGCCCGGCCCGCGGCGCGCTTCCTCGGCCTGTAGCCGACCTTGCGCCTGAGCTCCATGTTGGTCATGCCGTCGTAGCCCGCCGAGACCCAGCGGTAGATGGTCGACGGCGACAGGTCCACCGGGCCGCCGTTGCGCGCCGCCATCTGCTCGGGCGACAGCCCCCGGCGCAGGCAGTCCCTTATCGCCTCCAGCCTGGCCGCCGCGGCGGGCTCGTCGGCGTCTATCCCGCGCCTGGACGAGACGAGGACCGAGTCGGCGCACAGCTGCGCGGCCCGGGCCTCGTAGAAGACGTGGGGGCGGCGCTTGCAGCCGATCGCGCGGTACCGGCCGCACCCGTTGCAGCAGCGCGGCCACGCCGCCAGGCGCGGGCAGGCCGCCGACAGGTCGGCGGAGGCGTCCACGCGCTCGCCGCGCCTGGCCTTCGGCGCCGTCACGAACCTGTGCGACGCCACCTCGGCGCTCACCGTCGAGGGCGACCTGCCCAGCTCCCTCGCGATCTCCCTGCACGACGCCCTGCGCTCCAGCATCCTCTGGACCGTGTCCCGCTCGTGCCTCGTGAGCCTTCCGTAGGCCCTCGGGACCGCCCTTGCGGAGCCGCTCTTCTTCTTTCCGGACATGCCGTCCTCCGATCTCCCGGGGCCGGCCGATCCGGCCCTCAGGGTATCGGGTTCCCACATTCATCCGCACATGTGCGGATGAATGTGGGAGGTGTTCGGATAAAGTTGATAATCAAGGTGAAGTCTCCAGCTCCAGCTACATGGATGTGTTCTATCCGAAGTACCAGGTGACCTGGGATATGATGAACGTTGCCGGTCCGAACAGCATGTTCATGCACTGCCTGCCCGCCAACCGTGGCGAGGAAGTCGTCGACGAGGTCATGGACGATCCCGAGCGCTCCCTGTGCTGGGTCGAGGCCGAGAACCGCAAGCACTCCATTCGCGCCATCCTGGCCACTCTGTGCCCCCAGAGCGAGCCCGACGAGCAGAAGGCTGCGGCATACCGCGCCACCATCAATGAGCGCATGGCCGCTCTCGGTAAGCACGGTCTGTAAGACGTACCAGGTCGGGCGAGCTACGGCTCGCCCGCCTTCGCAGGAGATGGGCGACCTCATGGCCATCGGCGAGGAGAACTGCAAGGTCTCCGACGACAACCGAGTGCATCAAGGGCGCCGACTTCATCTACACCGACGTGTGGTATGGCCTGTACGATGCTTTCTGATGGGCGGCAGCAGATGCTTGTCTCTTGCTGCCCATCATCTGCGCCACTGCGCGTAGGCACTGGCGCCCTGTCTGAAGTTAAACAGACCTTTCGAGTGTGCACGAAGTGATTGCGCCAACAACGAAGCCCCAACCTGCTCGCTAACTCATGGGCAAGCCACCTGAGACTACTCATTTCCCCTACTAGCAATGAAGGCCTGCAACCTGCAGTTTTGCAAACTGCTTGAAAGGCGCCTGCGTTGATTCACTTCCTATTGCAGCTGGCGGCTCGCACACGAAAAGGCACTTGAGTTTCAAAGCGGGCGTTTTCGTCGATATCGAGCCTCCAAAGGCGGCTCTCCGTGCCCCTTGGGACAAAAATAAAAACTCAATACTCTGAGTTTGAAAATGGTTTTTGAAGTTGTCCCAGCTTTTGTCCCCGAAGCCGATGAAACACGACATAGTGTTACTTGGCGGCACTCGGTTTGAGACGGCATCGAAAACTGAGGACAACTGGAATGTCGGGACAGTAAAACTGAAGCCATCGAGTGGGAGTAGGCCGATAGGGTTCTGACCTGCGATTTTGAGTGCCGCACTGTGCCGCTGAGTTTCGTTTCGTACGAGAGTCATGACAAAGCCACCAGCGACGGAGATGAGTAAAAGCGATTAAAGAGCCTCCGTTCCCTGCGTTGGGACGGAGGCTCTTTCTTTGCCGTTTTACTCCCTTGTCTCCGTTCGGGGATTATTTCTTGCTCATTTAGGGCTATTCGCGCTGAAAGATTTTGACTAGCTTGGTGTCCTTTATTTCGTAGACAATGTCTGCGACGTTCTCGACCAGCCTCTTATCGTGGGAGACGAACACTATCGTTCCGGCATAGGCGCTCATCATCTGCTCGAGGGCTTCGGCGCTCTTGATGTCCAGGTAATTTCCAGGCTCGTCCATGAGCAAGATGTTGTATCTGCCCAGCAGCATCTTCGCGAGTAGCAGCTTGATGACTTCGCCTCCCGAGAGAACGCCAACGTCCTTTGTCAGGTCGCGCGGTCCGATTCCCATAGAGGCGAGGATGCCTCGAATTTCGGTCATGCTGTACTCGCAACCATCCTGCATGAACGAGATCGCAGACTGACGGGCGTCGAACTTGTAGCCTGTTTGCTCGAAGTAACCGATCTCTGCCTTGGGAGAGATGTTGATACCGTCGGCGCGTCGAGCGATTGCCTTCAGCAGGCTGGTCTTTCCTGTACCGTTGCCACCGGTGATGGCCACTTTGGCACCGAGCGGTATCTCGAATTTCGCGTGGTCATAGAGCATGCAGTTGCCGAAGCTCAAGCTGAAATCGTCTGCCGAGATGGGAAATTTACTATGCAGTTCCAGGGCCTTGCTCTGGCGGAACCGCACGGCGCGAATGCTATCTGGGGCCTCAATCCCTTCGAGCGCTTCGAGGCGCTTCTCCATGTCCTTAGCCGCCTGGTACATCCTCTTCTGTTTGGTGCCGGTTGCTTTCTGATGCCCCAATCGACCTGCATACTCGTTGCTTTTTTTCGCAGCCTTCCGCTTGGCGTCGACCTGCCGTGCTTTTTTCCGTTGTTTTTCGATGGCGGCTTCGAGGCGATCGCGCTCGCGCATCGCCTCTTCGTATCGAGTCGCCTGAGCTTTGCGCTCTTCTTCTTTCTGTCGCAGATAGTCGGAGTAGTCACCCCAGAATTCGGAAATACCGCCGTCTTTGAGCTCCCAGATCTTGTCTACCACCTGGTCGAGAAAATGACGGTCATGGCTCACGATGAGCAGAGCCCCATCAAATGCCTTGAGTTGTCCGACGAGAAGGCGGATGCCGTCTTGGTCGAGGTGGCTCGTAGGCTCGTCGGCGAAGATCGCGCTTGCATGCTGGGAGAGTGCAGAGGCAATCTTGGCGCGTGTTTCCTCCCCGCCGCTCATCGTCTCCTGCGCCACTCCGGCGACGTTGAGACGGGAGAGCATCTCACCACTGTCCTGAGCCGCATCAAGGTCGAGTTCATCGAGTTGGCCGATGAGGGCAATGCTGCCGAAGCGCCTGACGTCGGCGTCCGCAATGGTAAGATTGCCGCTCAGAATTTTAAGCAGGCTGGTTTTGCCTGCGCCATTGTCTCCCACCAAGCCGATGCGATCGTAGGAGTAGATTTCCAACTCTTCGATATCTAGGATATCGCGGCCGGCATATTCCAAAAAGATGTCTTTAGCTTTGACTATGAGTTCCATAGGTTGAACCGCCTTTTGTGTATTAGCGTTTTACTGGAAGCGCAGCCATGCCAAAAAAGATTGCTCACGTCGATTTTTCGCCTTTGCCCAATTGCCGGCGCGAGCGTTTTGACCTTGCGCAAGCCGGCAAATCCGAAAATGATAGTTGGCGACGAATAAGGAGCGCGATGCGGAATGTCGGTGCAATACCTCGTCGTCGCAAGGGCTTGAAGGCTGACGCTTGAACCGATGGCTGCTGCCTCTTTTTTTCGAATACTTGGGCTATTGAATCTGCCCGGTATCTCTTTTCCCCGCGTTTCGGACGCTCGGAGCAAGCAGCATAGCCATCGCAAGCAGTACCATGGTCGCTCCAGAGCCGACGAACCATAACGGAGCTCCAAGCAGATCCGCAAAAACGGAGGGGGCTGCGAGGCCCATGGGCATGGCCCACGCCATGATGGTTCCGTAGAGGCCGAAAACGCGGCCTAGGTACTCAGGAGGTATCTGCTCCTGCATAAGGGCAGTCTGGGTTCCCGCGTACAACGGGGAGCATGCGCCCATAAGAAAGCTCACCGGCAGGAAAGCAGCGAACAATGACGGGCCGAGCGATCCGGATACGATTGCGGCAATGCCGAAGCCGGCAATCGCGGCGACCATGGTGAACGACCTATTGCGGAACCCTCCCGTGGCCGCCAAAATGCCGGACCCAGCCAGCATGCCTGCAGAAAAAAGGATTTCCACCAAAGCGGCATCCCCCGTGCTACCGCCAAAATGCCCCAAGGTCATTATTGGGAACAATGCCGCGAGCGGAGAGAACGCGAAAGCGAAGACGAACCCGCACCAAAGAAGGGCGAACAGCCCCCTGTACTCCCTAATCAGCTTGTAGCCGTCCGAAATCTCAGAGAAGAGCTCTCGAACCTTATTGGAAAAGGACAAGCTGCGGTCGGCTTCATCGAGGCCCCCTGCGTCTATCTGTGCGGCGAGGACGGCTAAAGAAGCGAAAAGCGCTCCCAGCACGTCGAGGACAATCATAGCGGTAATGCCCGCCACGGGATAAATCACTGCTGCAAGCGCGGCGCCAAGAATGTATCCGCCGGACTGAATCGCCTGAGTCACCCCCGATAGGCGAACGAGATGCTCTGGCGGGGCGAGATGGGGCGTGAGAGATTGGGAGGCTGGCGTGTAGAACGAAGTACCAACTGCACGGAGAAACAGGGCGATGAGAATTAGCCATGCAGGTAAGCTGCCGGCCAACGAGGCAATCGCCAAGGCGGCACCCACCGCGGCAATGAAGAGGTCGGCGCCGATGAGGACACGTTTCAAAGGCAGTCTGTCGACAACGGCGCCCGCAAGGATTCCGAACAAAGCAATCGGCAGAAAGCCTGCCAGCGATGCTAAGGAGAGGAGAGAAGACGACCCTGTCGTGAGGGCGAGATGCCAAATAAGACCCATTTGGAGAATCGAACTCGTCAATGTCGAAACGAGCTCCCCGCCCCATACGAAACAAAGCTTGAATTGCCATGAATGGCACAGCAGAACAGACCTGCCCCGAGAGGTTTCAAATATCATGGTTATGTCCAATCGTGAAATGGCGTGCAGAAAAACAGCGCGACGCCACAACAGCGCCGCTTTCTAGGCGCTCATCCACGTGCGGAAAAGACCAACCACGACACCCCTCCTTTGTTAATTCGGTCTGGCAAACCATGTAATATGTAATATTAACGAGGCTTGAGTTTGCCTGTCAAGAATCGAGCATCGGTAAGGGCAATCCTCTCTGGCCATTCGATTCCTTTTGTATCTTTGGTTGCATAGGTGACCCGCCAGGGCTATTACGCGTGGAAGAGGCGCCTGCCGAGCTGGCCGATGAGGCGCTGAAGATGGCCCTGGTCAGGCGAAACGATCCCAAGGGATGCGTACATCATTCGGATAGTAAGAATGTTGCCAGCAGGTTTTGCGGCAACCGCAAAGGAGCCGTATCCTGCAGCTGGAATCACGTTGCAGCATCCTGACCCGCATTCCGATTGGCGGACGGCCCGCTTCGGCATCCTGACCAGCACAGCGATCGAGCCTTGTCATTCCTTGGATATGCCGGTTGCTCGGGGCGGTCCCGACGGAGGCCCTCGCCTCCCCGGTCCGTGACCCAAGAAGGGCAAGCATGCTGATCTGCATGGCTGGTTCCTCCTTTATGTAGACGACCATGCAAAGAAGGGACAACCGAGGAGGCAGGTTACTGATGCGGGCTCCCGCACGCCCATGACTACCCGACGGGCTGTTTTTCATCTCCGATGCCCGCATTGCAGCATGAACGAATGTGCCTCGACATCTCTGCTGGCATGGTACGACTGGGATCGCACCTCGACGCATCCTTGCGCATACTGCCTTCCAAGTTTCGAAACCGGGAAGGAAAGTGTATGTGAGCGACGATATCGGCGCCGATTCGACGCTCGAGAGGGAGATTGCGCCGATTCTATCCATCGGGGATGCATTCCCGAAGATTCTCATCACTCGCACGAGGCATGAGCCCCATACCCGGGAGGGCGTGCTCGTGCTGAATTTCGCGAGGTGGCTGCTTGGCGGGTCAAGTCCTGTGGAGTGGTGTAATCGTTTT
>NZ_KV801797.1:0-464 GCF_001810515.1 Rothia sp. HMSC075F09 | reverse complement strand
TCGTCGTTTTGTTCGGCGAGGACGGCTCCGACTAGGCGGATGATTGCTTGTCGGTTGGGGAAGATTCCCACGGTGTCGGTGCGGCGGCGGATTTCGCGGTTGAGGCGTTCGTTGGGGTTGTTGGACCAGATCTGGGTCCACACCCCGGTGGGGAAGGACGCGAACGCGAGGACGTCTGCCCTGGCTTGATCGAGGTGATCACACACGGCGGGGAGCTTGTCGTGGACGTAGTCCAAGAGCCGGTCGTATTGAGCGTTGACCGATGCCGCGTCGGGCTGGTCATACACCGAGTGCAGCATCGCTTTGACAGCGGGCCATAGTGCTTTGGGGGTGACGGACATGAGATTAGCGGCGTAGTGGGTACGGCATCGTTGCCAGGTGGCTCCGGGTAGGTTGGCGGCGATGGCCTCAACCAGGCCCAGATGGGCATCACTGGTGACCAGGCGCACGCCGGTCAGGCCTCG
>NZ_KV801796.1:0-206 GCF_001810515.1 Rothia sp. HMSC075F09 | reverse complement strand
GAAAAAACCCGAGCGTAACGGTGGATGTACCTGTGCCCGGGTGTGTGCGCGCTGATTGGAACACGTAGGAAACGTGTCCGTAGAGCTGCTGCGTGAGCGCGCAAAAAATTCTTCTGAGTCCGGGCTTATGCTCGGTGGGTCATTTCTTTGATGCCTCCTAGATTCCGAATACCGCCCCGGTCGCGCCTTGGGTGGCTTCGGTCAAA
>NZ_KV801795.1:0-326 GCF_001810515.1 Rothia sp. HMSC075F09 | reverse complement strand
CGCGTTGATCACAGTGGTCGCTGACTGCTACCTGGCAGGAGTATCCACACGCCGCATGGACAAGCTCGTCAAAACCCTGGGGATCACAGGACTGTCCAAGTCCCAGGTCTCACGCATGGCAGCCGACCTCGACGAACACGTGGACCAGTTCCGCAACCGGCCCCTCCACGATGCCGGGCCTTTCACCTTCGTCGCCGCTGACGCACTGACCATGAAAGTACGCGAAGGAGGACGCGTCGTCTCGTGCGCGGTCCTGGTTGCCACCGGAGTCAACAATGACGGACACCGCGAAGTGCTGGGGGTGCGCGTGTCCACCAGCGAGACCG
>NZ_KV801794.1:123085-123306 GCF_001810515.1 Rothia sp. HMSC075F09 | reverse complement strand
CGAGGCCTGACCGGCGTGCGCCTGGTCACCAGCGACGCGCATCTGGGCCTGGTCGAAGCCATCGCAGCGAACCTACCCGGAGCCACCTGGCAACGATGCCGCACCCACTACGCCGCGAATCTCATGTCCGTCACCCCCAAAGCGCTATGGCCCGCCGTCAAAGCGATGCTGCACTCGGTGTACGACCAACCCGACGCGGCATCGGTCAACGCTCAATACGA
>NZ_KV801794.1:62947-122985 GCF_001810515.1 Rothia sp. HMSC075F09 | reverse complement strand
AACGCTCAATACGACCGGCTCTTGGACTACGTGAACGACAAGCTCCCCGCCGTGTGTGACCACCTCGATCAAGCCAGGGCAGACGTCCTCGCCTTCGCGTCCTTCCCCACCGGGGTATGGACCCAGATCTGGTCCAACAACCCCAATGAGCGCCTCAACCGCGAAATCCGCCGACGCACCGACTCCGTGGGGATCTTCCCCAACCGCCAGGCCATCATCCGCCTGGTCGGAGCCGTCCTCGCCGAACAAAACGACGAATGGGCCGAAGGCCGACGCTACCTCAGCCTCGACATCCTCACCAAATCACGACTCACACCCCAACCCACCGGGCAGGAGGAACCCCCACTCCAACTCAGCGCATAACCCACCCCGAAGGACACAAAACGATTACACCACTCCACAGGACTTGACCTGAGCAAGAGCACGTTCTACAATTGACGCATAAGTTCATGGAGGTTCGCATGACCGCTTACGACCACTCGTCGGGGTACACCTACGGCACCGATGCCGTCCCCACGTCTCCGCTCACACTCGAGGATCTACGCCAGATTGAGGCCGCCGCGCACGTCCAGCCCGGTGACGCAGAGCTGCTCGCGCGAGCAGAACCCATCCTGGCGCCGCATGCCATGGAAATGGTCGACACGTGGCGCGGGATTTTGGCTCAAAAGACCTACCTGGCAGCACATTCCGCGCATCCGGATGGACAGCCGAACCCCGAGTACGCGCAGGCGTCAAAGCCCCGATTCGCCCAGTGGATCATCGACATGTGCACGCGCGAGCGGGATCAGGCGTGGTTGGACTACCAGTACCTGATCGGAGCTCGACACATGACCGCGGCGAAGAACGCGGCGGATGGGGCGGACTCGACGCCATTCGTGCCTCTGCGCTACGTGCTCGCCTTCATCGCGCCGACTGTGGAGGTCGGGCACCGTCTCCTGGCGGAGGGCTTCGAGGGCGCAGAACTGGACGCTGTCCGTGACGCGTGGACTCGCGCTGTGACTGTCGCCGTGACAGTGTGGGCGTATGCCTACCGCGATCACCCCGAGCAATTCTGATCCGGCGCTCGCCACCTACGACTCCCCCATCGGCCGCCTCACGCTTGATAGCGGTGTATTCGTCTTTCGCACTCTCTGACTGCTCTCCCTGGAAGCCTCAGTGGCTTCCAGGGAGAGCTTTCTTTCTGGGTTATAGGACACTACGTGTTGCTGGTTGGGTGACTTTTCGGCTTTCTGGTGCGGGAAAGTCACTCTTTCAGTTGGTCGTGTTTGCCTCGTTCCTGTGAATACTGCATCGTGCTCTGTGTGTGGCTGCCCCATGATCCGTCACGGTAAGAAGTCAACAGGAGGTCCTTTGAAGATCGCGGTGGTAGAAGTCCGCTCATCATCAAGGACCTCGACCTCTACCCACAACCCCCGACCAATACCTGGTCACCCACACTAGTACCACCCAAACGAGGCAGGTACACGCTAGAGGACCGCGTTGCCGTCCACCGCTGCTGCATCGACCTAACCCTGCTCCAAATGGCCACAGGGCTGCGCGTAAGCGAAGCAAGAACTCTCATGTGGGACGACATCATCACCGACGACCAAAACCGCCCAGCGTGCATTATTC
Source organism: Rothia sp. HMSC075F09 (assembly GCF_001810515.1). NCBI lineage: Bacteria > Bacillati > Actinomycetota > Actinomycetes > Micrococcales > Micrococcaceae > Rothia > Rothia sp. HMSC075F09. The sequence continues at coordinate 121,374 of NZ_KV801794.1, read as the reverse complement.
GGGCTGAAAACGCCAAGACAGGCACCACCCGCGTCGCGGCTCTCGTCGAGCCTGCGGTCTATGAGCACCTTACCCGTAGACGAGATGAAGTCGGTGGAGCCTACGTTGTGGGCGCACCGCTCAACCCAGACACCGAGTGGGACAGATACAACGCTCAGAAGGCTCTCAAGGCGTTCTACAAGGATCTGGCTCGCGACTGCGGAGTGCCTCTGCTGGAGACCCACCGCACCCACGTCTGGAGAACCACCCTCAACACCATGTACCGCACGGACGTAGACGCGCTACTGCGTGCTCGAACGCTCGGCCACTCGGTCGATGTGAACGCACAGGCATACTCAGACCTGTCAGACCTCACAACGCTGTACGAGGCAGCCCGAGCACGGCGTAGGGAGGAAAGGTAGTCCCTACCTTATTCCCTATCTTTCGTGAGGATATGCCGGTAACTTCAAGTATCTTTAGGGAAGGATAAGGGGACGGTTACCGCACAATATCAACGATTACTTGGCTGTATCTCACTGTTTCATTAAAAAGAGATGCAGAACCCGGAGGTCGCAGGTTCAAATCCTGTCCCCGCAACGGATAACTCCCGATAGCTTTTAGCTATCGGGAGTTTTTTTATTCCCCAAAACCCGTACCCCCCCCCGCTGACCTATCTCCTTCTGCCGTCCTCCTGTCACTCTCCGACTCACCCTCCGACCGCCGGCCTGCCTTCTTTCGCCACCTTCCTGCACCTTTCCTATTGGCGACCTGTCTTCATTTGCCGCCTACCTTTCTTCTTCTTGTGCTACCTTTCTGCCGCCTGCTGGGCGGCTTTCTTTATATCCCCTGCCTTCTGTAATCTGCGGAGGGGGTCTTCTGAGCCTTGTTGGGGCGGTGCTTCGGGGAGACTGATAGGGGCTTGCCCGCTGCCCCTTCGGGGTGTTTGGGGTGGATCTTCCTGCCTCTTGAAACCTCCTCACGGAACCTCCTTATGGAATTTCATAGAACCGTCGTGAAAGTTACCCTGGACTGGTTTCGGAACGTCTCCCGATGTGTCTTTCGAGGTATTCCTCAGCGTGTCTATCGGGGCTTCAAGCGGATGTGCTCATGGGGGTGGCGGAGCCACTTCCGAGTGGTTATTGGGGGATGGTTATGCCTTCTTGAGACGCTGCTTTTGGGGGTTCTGAAATGGGGCTTGAAAGGGGTTCTGAAGGAGACTCTGGGGCGGGTCTCAAGGACCCAACGAGGGGTTCGAAGGGTGCCTGAGCGGGGGAGTGGCGAGGGGGCTGTTTTTGCCTCAAAGTGCATTCTCAAAGTGGAATATGCGAAAGGTGCCTATATTCCGGGCTTGGAAATCACCCGTTTTGCCCCGGAATTCCGCGGTTTTTGGCAAAAATTGGGCTTCGAGTGCAACAATTCACTCTGAAAGTGATTGTAATCACATACGAAACATTCAAGTTAATTGTAGAGTTTTTTGAAACTCTTTCAAAAAACGCTCAAAAACCCCGGAAAATCAAGGAAAAATAGCCCATTCAACCTCTACTTGAGGGTGATTCAAGTTAAACTAGAAGCTTAGAAAAAGCTCTTGTTAAGATTGAATCTTGTTTGATACCCAAAAATAGCCCCAAAAAACCGCTGGAAAAGGCTTTTTGACCTGGTAGCTTTGAGTACGTGGTCACCGCGGTCCGCCGCGTAGCTCTCCGAAATGAATACTGCAGCCCTCCATCACATGAGGACGTCCCCGCAACACACACGGGACGGTTACTGGACTTGCTCCATGCGGCATCACATTCGCAGGCCGACCGCCTATAGGCTTCTCACCTATAGACCACCTATCACTCAACCACTCTCGGGCGTCCGCGCCCCACGAAACACCAACAACGAGGACAACCCATGGCACTTCGCCCCCGCACTGTTAAGGCTGGCTCTCTCGCAGTCATCGCTGTACCCTCCGTGCTCGGTAGCACCCTGGTAGCACCCGCTTCCGCATTCGCACCCGTCGTTCAGGACATCCCCGGCGCAGCTACCCAGGCCCCGAAGTCCCTGTTCACCTCCACCGTGCAGCCCACCCTCTCGCAGGTTGCTGTGCAGATCCGCCAGCAGGCAGAACAGGCAAAGCAGACTCAGCAGGCTCCCGCAACGACCGCGGTTCAGCCCATCCAGAAGACCTACACCGCTCAGGCAACTCAGCAGGCAACCCCCTCGGCTACCTTCCAGTCCGCACAGGCGGCTCAGGCATCCGCTCAGCCCACCCTGGCACAGGTTGCCCAGACCCCCGCCGCTCAGCCCGCGCAGACTGCACAGGCTACCCAGGCGGCATCCGGTGTGGCGGCAACCCGCACCAACCAGACTTTCCTGTCCTACACCTCCCCGGCTGGTACCACCTCGCAGTACCACGTCTACGCTGAGGGTGTGGACTTCTCCAAGCCCGTTGGCGTGGTCTTCTACTTCGACGGCGACTACTGGCGTAACGACCAGTCCAAGGTCTACGACCCCTCCGGTGAGCTGGCTCAGATGGCTGCATCCGCAGCGGCACAGAACATGCTGTTCGTGCCCGTCATCTCCCCGGATACCAACCGTTACGATGCTGGCGTGACCTGGTGGGAAAACATGGACCGTAACGGCGAGTTCTTCCGCTCCTTCGCTTCCTCCTTCATCGCGGCTAACGGCGTGGACTCCTCCAACGTGTGGACCATGGGCTACTCCGGTGGCGCTGAGTTCATCACCTACGAGCTGAACACCAAGCCCCAGACCTGGCGTAACGGCGGCGGATCCATCATGGTCGCTGGTGGTGGCCTGGACGAGGGTACCCCCTCGGCTGCGCTGAAGTCCCAGCCCATGTTCTGGTACGCAAACTCGAACGACGGCTCCGGCGAGACCTACCCGCAGACCTGGAGCGCACGAGGCGCCGTTGAGGGCGGCTACAACGCCTACCGCAACGCCGGCTACACCAACGCTTCCGCGACCGTTCTGAACGGCTCGGGCCACTTCGACTACAACTTCTCGCAGATTCTGAGCAACTCGCTGACCAAGGGCAAGGCAACCGCCGCTCCCAAGGTCGAGCAGAAGGCTGAGCAGAAGACCGAACAGAAGTCTGAGCAGAAGCAGAACACTCAGCGTGCCCGCACCATGAGCTCCGCAACCTACCAGAGCTACACCTCCCCGGCGGGCACCACCTCCCAGTACCACGTGTACGCGAACAACCTGGACTACTCCAAGCCCGTTGGCGTGGTCTTCTACTTCGACGGTGACTACTGGCAGCGTGACGAGTCCAAGGTCTACACCCCCGACGAGGGCATGCTCGCGGCGATGGGCAAGATTGCTAACGCCCGCAACATGGTCTTCGTACCGATTATCTCCCCGGACACCAACGCATCCGGCAACGGCATCACCTGGTGGGAAGACATGGACGCTAATGGCGAGTTCTTCCGCTCCTTCGCGAAGTCCTTCGTTAGCCAGAACAACCTGGACGCTTCCCAGGTGTGGACCATGGGCTACTCCGGCGGCGCTGAGTTCATCACCTACGAGCTGACCGACCACAACACCTCCTGGCGTAACGGCGGTGGCTCCATCATGGTCGCTGGCGGCGACTCGGACGGCTCCGTGGACGCTGATGCAACCACTAAGGGCTTGCCTATGTACTGGTGGGTTGGCGCGAACGACACCTCCGGTAACACCTACCCCGTCACCTGGAGCGCACGTGGCGCAGTCGAGTCCGGCTACAACGCATACCTGGGCGCTGGCTTCTCCGACGCCCGCGTGAAGCTGATTGACGGCTTCAGCCACCACGACTACGACCTGCCGCACATCCTGGCGTCCTCCCTGGACTTTGCGGGTAAGACCCCCGCGCTGGGCTACAGCGACCTGTCCGACTCGAACCCGAACTACAACGAGATCAGCTGGAACTCTGATCACCGCATCATGCTCGGCTTCGCGGACGGCACCTTCCGCCCGAACGCATCGGTCAACCGTGCACAGCTGGCAACCTACCTGTACCGCGTGGCTGGTCGCCCCGCAGTGAACGCACCGGCTGTTTCGCCGTTCAGCGATGTTCCGGTCAACCACCCCGCGTACAAGGAGATCTTCTGGCTGAGCCAGCAGGGCATCAACGGTAGCGACTTCCGCCCCCTGGAGGCCGTCACTGAGTCCACCATGGCTGAGTTCATGTACCGTGCAGCTGGCTCCCCGGCACAGGCTCAGGGCGGCTACGCGTCCCAGGCTCTGGCGTGGGCTGCCTCCAACGGTATCGGTACCGGTTCCACCTCTTCGGATGCGGTTACCCGCTCCGCGATGGCAGGCTACCTGTACATTTACGCGAACTAAAGCTCGCACCCCATAACGCATAAAGATCCGCCCCGTTCCTGAACTCATCAGGAACGGGGCGGATTCTTTATGGGTTTAGCTCAAGAAGCTATGCGCTAGACCAGGCATGAGAATCTCAGGCTTTGAGAGTCTGGGTGGGGAGTTCCACAGCCAGGGGAGTCGGAGCTGCCGGAGCGTTCTTTGCCTTCAGAGCGGCCAGGCGAGCGTCCAGCTCGGTCTCGCGCTCCATCTGGTCCAGGGTGTTGAACTGTGCATCCAGGGAGGAAGCTGCCAGCTCCTGCTGACCGATGACGCGTGCCTCTTCGCGGCGAACCTTCTCTTCGAAGCGGCTCATCTCGCTGGTCGGGTCCAGAACGTCGAACGCCTTCAGAGCGTCGTTCACCTGGGTCTGAGCTGCTGCAGTCTTCTGACGTGCGGTCAGCTCATCGCGCTTGTACTTGACCTCTTCAAGCTTGGAGCGCATCTTCTCCAGGCCGTCCTTGAGCTGGTTGACAACCTGAGTCTGAGAAGCCAGCTGAGGCTCAACAGCCTGCGCAGCCTTCTCAGCCAGCAGCTGCTTGTTCAGAGCAATCTTCGCGAGGTTATCGAACTTGTCAGCGTTGGCAACGTCGCCAGCTGCGCGGAACTCATCAGCCTTGTTAGAAGCTGCCAGAGCCTTGGTGCCCCACTCCTGAGCGGTCTTGACGTCCTCAGCGTGGTCCTTCTCGAGCAGACGCAGGTTGCCGATGGTCTGTGCTACTGCAGCCTCCGCCTCGCGGATGTTGTTGGTGTAGTCACGAACCATCTGGTCCAGCATCTTCTCCGGGTCCTCAGCTGCATCAATCAGAGCGTTGATGTTTGCCTTAGTGAGCTGTGCAATACGGCCGAAGATGGTCTGCTTAGCCATAATCTCCTACTTTCTGTTCACGGGCTGCGGGGGAGCACTACGCTCCTCGTGAGCCGTGCCCGTATAACTAATTATGTGGCAGATTTCTGGGTGCATGCTGTGAAAATGATGCACGCCTGATTTCTGCAACCTAAACTTTTGGTAAATTACCTCAGGTGTTTTCCGACTGGGGAAGAAAGCGGTGAGGTAAGCTAGCCACCCCGCCGGTCAGACTGTAGAAAAACCTACAGAAACCGACCGACAGAATCGTTAGCATCGGAGGCGGTTAGAAGCTACCGCCGTCACCGCCGCCGCTACCCCAATCGCCGCCGCCGCTGAAGCCTCCGCCCCAGCTGCCGCCGCTACTACCGCCACCGCTGTGGCCGCCGCTGCTACCCCAGCTACTGGTGCCGGAGTTCATTGCGGTCATCAGAGCGCCCAGCAGCAGGCCCTTTGCCAGGTCACCGCCGAAGCTACCGCCGCCTCGGTCGTTCTGGTTGTTGTAGTAGTTGCCGACCTCGCTCTGCGCGCGGTTCTGTGCGTCAGTAGCCTTCTGGATCGCCATGTTGGCTTCCTTCATGGCGTTCAGCGGATCCGAAGAAGCCAGGCGCTGAGCCTGACCCAGGTGACGCTCCGCCTCAGAAACAGCGGTCAGGGTCATCGGGCCCACCGCAGCGCGGCGGTTATTGATGTAGCTACGCGCACCGTTCACCGCAGCGTATGCGGAACGCATCGTACGATCCAGGTTCTGCGAAGCCGCACGAGAACGCTCGCGGGTAGCACGCATATTCGTCATTGCCTTATCCAGCTCAGCGGAGAGCTGACGCAGCTGGTTCGCCAGAGTCAGCGGGTCATTCGGGCGAGCCGAAGCGCTCTGGTTGACCTGGTTGAGTACCGCCTCCATACCGGCGGCGACCGCGCCCAAATCATCGCGACGCTGAGAAGCAGCGAGGCTCTTCGCCTCCGCCACGTCACGCTGAATGCTCAGCAGATCGGTGCTCAGACCCAGCTGAGCCTGCTCCAGCTCCTGCGAACGGGCATGCACAGCCGCACCCAGCGCCTGAATCTGCGAGGCGGCTTCCTCAGCGGTGCGCAGGTGAGCGACCGCCTCCGAACGTGCCGTAGCAACGGTCGCCTGAGCCTTCTCAACCTCAGCGGCGCACAGCACCACGTTCGACTCCAACAGGGTAGGAGTCTTGGAAATGGGCTCCAGAGCGCTGGGCAGGTAACGTTCCTTCAACGCGCGGTACTGGGCGGCAATCTCTTCCACCGAGGCGCGCAGCTGCGGCAGACGCTGAGCCAGCGCCTCAATAGCTTGGGGTGCCTCCTGTTCCAGGTTGCGCAGCTGAGCCAGCTTAGCGTCCTGCTCCTGAGCAATGCGGGTGACTTCCTGAGAGTTATCAATAATCTCAGTCAACCAGGCACGCTGCTCAGCCTCGGTATCCGGGATGCTATCGGTCAGAAGCTGCTGACGCTGGAAGGACTTACGCATCAGGTCCTCAGCGCGTGCAATCTCCTGAGCGAACTCAGCCACCTGCTGGTCGCTGTACTGTGCACGCGCAAAATCCAGTTCCTGCTTCGCGTGGCTCATCGTCGTATCAGCCTGAAGCAGGGCGCTGCCGGCGCGAGTGCGCAGCTCCTCCAGCGGAACCTCCGGGATGGGGGAGTAGTTACGAGGTGCACCGTAGGAACGCTGAGGCTGCTGCTGAGCGTTCTTCTTCTTGCGGCGACGGTACATCGCGTAACCACCAGCACCAACAGCTGCCGCCGCACCCACACCGAGCACACCGGTCACCACACCAGAAGAGCTACCGCCCTTCTGAGCCTCAATACCCTCAACCGCAGCAAGAGCTGCACCCGCATAGTCGCTGTTCTGCAGCTTCGGCTTAATGTAGTTCTGGTACACCTTCGTCTGCTGATCGCTCGAAAGAGTCTTGGTGCTACCCGCCAAGAAATACGCCTGGCGGGACTCGGTCGCAATTACCAGCACCACATCGGCAGAACCCCAATTGTTCTTCGTGGCAAGCGCCTTCGTCCAGCTCGAAGAAGTAGACGGGTTCTCGAACTTATCAATGGTCACCACGTGCAAATCCACGTTGTACTTCTTCGACAGATTCGAAATCTTAGATTTCAGGGTAGCGGTATCACCCAAAGAGTTCGTGGAATCGTACACGGTGGTGCCCGTAATCTGCATCGGGTCAGCAGCCTGTGCCGACGTGCTCAAAAATGCAGAACCAGCCGGCAGAACCGCCGGGGCACAAGAAAGACCTGCCGCCAGCACTGTGGCACCCAGAATAGTGCGCAGGCGAGGGCGTGCGGGACGAATCTGACGCGCAAAGGCGTGCTCGGTCATGGTCTTTCCTCCGTTGTCGTGAAGTATGAACGGACCTGTACTTCACGGCGTGCTTGAACATCGCACGCCTTAGTGCTGGTCACATTATTAGTGTAGCGGTGGCTCAGCCACGCAAACACACAGATACGAGAATGTTGCGCCGCTGTTTGCCACCCGTTTACCGACTTCCCAGGCTTTATACAGGAAAGCCGGAATATAGGAGAGCCGGGGTCTAGCCTCACGCCAGACCCCGGCCCACCGGCTATTCAGTTAGTTAGCGCCGACGGGCAATCTTCAGATTGCTCATCAGGTGCTCCACTACCTCCGCGGCATCAACATCGTGGATACTCTGCGCCACGCCGTTCACCACCTGAACCCGCGAAGACGAGGCGAACATCCAACCCAAGAACTGCACAGTATTCAGCAGCCTAGAACTGCGTTCTGCCTGCTTTCGCATCTGTGACCACAAAAAGGGCGTAGTCGGCACACCACGGCCCTTATACACCTGGGAATTAGAATGGGCATCCAGAAGCTCAGCGAGCGCCTCAATATTTTCGGTCAGCTCCTTCAAATCCTCATCAGCGGCAGAGGGGCCGACGAAATACCGTTCAACCAGGCTCAAAGGCATGTAGCCGCTACAGCTGCTCACCCACACCAGCTTCAAACGCAGATTCTGCAGACGAAGCACCTGCTGCAGAAGCCGCGAATGGGTGCGCAACACCGACAGCGGCATGGAAGATAATCTCTTCTCCTCCGAAAGCAGACCCTCGAAGGAGCCTTCCCCGGAAAACGCCTTATACGGATCCGAGACGCCCACCAGAAGCACCGGTCCCTCGTAGTGCACGAACGCCAGAACCTCGGGAACACTCGAGAGAGAACGGATGCGCTCGCCAATGGTCGGTAGGTCCTCCCCATCCGGGGCGTACTGTTCGCGGCTGAACATCGACGTCTGGATAGGCTGCTCGGCAAGGTTGGGCGAGTCATGAGCAAGCGCCCGCAAATCGGTCACAATCTCGGTCAGAACGCCGTCCCGCTCAACCTGCAGAAGCTCCTCCAGGAACTCAATGACGGCGTTCGTCTGCAGGCCCAAGACCGCGGCGCAGAACTCCGCATCCTGAAGCTCAAGACGCACCTTCTCCAGGCGCTCTTCCAGCGTGGACTGCACGCCCTTGAGCTCAAACTCGCTCAGCTGTTCCGGACGGAGCATACGGTGCACACCGTCCTCGCCAGTGCGGTAGAAAAGCTCGCTAAACTCCAGCGTGGACTGCACGCCCTTCAACGCCCGCTCTCGCAACTCGGGCAGAACGTCAAAGGCGACTTCGGTCATCTCATTCCAGACCTTGGCCTCATCGATCTTCGAATCCTTACGGGCAGTCTTCTTCCAGGTCTCGGCAAGCTGCATAGCGCGGTCATATTCGCTCAGCTCCACAAAAGCCGCCAGCTTCTGGGCGCTCTCACGCAGATAACGCACCGCGTAGAGACGGTCGCTCAAAGAATCTGGGAGAGTATCCTCCAGCAGGCGCCAACGGAAGGTACGCTCAAAGCACTCCTCGGTCAGGCTAATGACGGCGGCGCTCAAAGAGAGCGCGTGATCACGGGCAAAAGCGAAAGAGCCCGGGGCCTCCGCCAGACGGGGCAGGGACGTATAAAACTCCAGCGCCCCGCTCAGCTTCAGCCGAGATACCCGGATGGTTTCTTCCAGCTCGGCGGCAAGTACCGTGCGGTCAGCCTGGGCAGTCTCCTTGAAACTGTGAAGCGGGGACACCTGTGCACGCTCGAGCGTCTGCAGGTTCATGACCGCACGCATGAGGTAGTTCTCCAGGATGCTGACCTGTTCCCAGCGCTGACGCTGGTTCAGCGGAACATGATTCTCCTGCGTGCCCACCAGCAGATGCTGCGGCACACCGCTAATCGACGGCAGCGCAAAGACTTCATCCTCAGATTTACTGACAGAAAGCACCATGGGGTAGCGGCTACGCTGCGCGTTCTCTAGAGGGGGAATGAGCTTGAAGTTGGTGCTCAAAGAGAAATGGTCGGAGGGCGCCGGGTTACTCTGTGCCGGGTTACTCTTGGGAGCCTGCTGGGCGGCCTCCTGCTGCGGGCGCTCTTCAGGCTGCGCCGGGGTGTTCTGGGTCATGCTCTGCTGCACCTGGCTTTCTGCTGAATGGCTTTCTGCTGAATGGTTTTGCGTCGAATGGGTCTGTATCGAAGAACCGGAGATACCACCGGCCTGCATCGGCTCCAACGGCGAAGGTGCAGCCACCGGCTGAGGAGGCTGAGGTGAGGCAGTGTGAGGCGAGGCAGTGTGAGGCGAAGGCGCCTGAGCCTGCTGACTCTGCTGAGTACTATGACCCGGCTGAGCACTATTACCCGGCTGCGCCTGTTGAGCACCATTACCCGGCTGTGCCGGCTTCGGCTGGTAGTGCATCGGGTAGCTCACCGCGCCCTGTACTTGCTGATTGGGTGCCTGGTGAGGGGGAACCTGCTGATTCATCGCCTGGTTCTGCTGTTGCTGCTGCTGTTGCAATACCTGCCGTCTAATCTCACGCGCACGACGGCGCGACGGGCTCAACGACGCAAACAACGCCACCACCGCGCAGATCAGTACAAACAAAAGTAGCGCGTACAGGCGGGTTGCGCCGTCCAGCGAAGATGCCACCGCCGGTAGGGTCGGCAGCGTGCCAAGAAGAGCGAAAACAGCAGAAATAATCCTCATGACTTCACCATAACCCAGCTAAATCCCGGGTGCTCGCAACGCCGTTGCCTTACCGCATACTAAAAGGGAAGTAGCCGGGGTACCGGGTGCTCTCCGCCAGTGCTTCCCGCATCCGCCTCACAATTAAAGGACGATGCGGCGTGCGCCCTCATGTAGGGGCTCACGCCGCATCGATCATCACTCAACTCATTATCACACCCGGGCCGGTCCTCACACCGACCCTTCGGGACATACTGGGGATTCTCGCCCCTCCCGGTGCAGGGCTCTCATCTCCCGCCCCGGAAAACTATCAAACTCTATACGCTACCTACCGGCGGTCAGCGCCTGGGTAGCCATCTGCTGAGCCAACTCGGAGGCCTTTTCCGCACGATGACGGCGGTACACCATTCCCGAGCAACACGCCACAATACCCGCACCAATACCGATGGAGCTTGCCAAGACCGCACAGAAAATCAGGGTTCCGATCATCATGGGTTTCTCCTTTGCCTTTGTCCTTTGCCTTTGTTCTCGGCTCTATGTGCCTTCAACATTACGGACTGACCCTGTGTTCAAGCTGTGTACCAAGAAGCATCATGCTGTGTAAACCGTGGAGAAAAACTGGGCGCTTTAAAAGAGAAACATGAGAGCGAGTAGCGAACAAAGCCCCAAAACAAACTAGCCGTCGGGCAAATCTCCGGGTATCTCAGACCCGCGAATCAGCTGCCGATGAAAGGGTGTGAGGAAAATTCCCAGGGAACTCCCCGATAACCAACAGCAAAAAAATATAGAACGCCATAAAACACCCTCTACAGTAGAAAGATAGCGTGCGCCCAGGGTGAGGCACACGCGCGACTCTAGGAGAACTTATGACTCAGAACAACGGATGGTCTTACGGCGGCAATGACGGCGTCACGGATGCAACCCGTCCCCTGCAGAACGTGAACGGACAGGCAAGCTACCAGCCCGCAAACCAGCAGCAGGGTCAGAACGCATACCCGCAGGCATACGCCTCTCCCGGATACACCTACCCCCAGGCGGCGGCTGCTCAGGTCGCTTCGGCACAGTCTGCACCTCAGAACACCGATAACAACAAGCGTTACGGTGCCGGTGTTGTGCTCACCGCAGCTCTGCTCGCAGCCCTCGTTGGCGGCGGCGTTGGCGCGGGCGTCGGAGGCGGCATCGCAGCATCGAACAACAGCTCCTCCAGCGCTTCCTCGCGCGGCTCCGTCAGCTCCAATATCAGCAACTCCTCCACCGTGGCAGGCGTAGCAGAAACCGCGAAGAAGGTCCTGCCCTCTACCGTGACCATCGTTGCTTCGAACGGCTCCTCCTCCGGCGGCGGTAGTGGCGTTATCCTCGACAAGGAAGGCCACATCCTCACCAACCACCACGTGGTTACCCTCGAATCTTCCAGAGAAGCATCCACCATTGAGGTGCGCCTGAGCGACGGCACCGTACGCACCGCAACCGTGGTGGGCCTGGACTCTGCCGCTGACCTGGCGGTCCTGAAGATTAACCCCTCCGGCCTGGACCTGCAGCCCATCACCTGGGGTGACTCCTCCAAGCTGGTCTCCGGCGAGGTAGTGGTTGCCCTCGGCGCGCCGTATCGTCGTAGCGAATCGGTAACCTCCGGCGTGGTCTCGAACGCAAACCGCGTGCAGCCTGCCGATGCGAAGGGCCAGAACTACATCCCCATGGTTCAGGTTGACGCTCCCATCAACCACGGTAACTCCGGTGGCCCGCTGGTGAACCTCAAGGGCGAACTGGTCGGCATTAACGCGCAGGGCCAGGCAAGCCAGGATGGCGGCACCGCCGACGGTATGGCGTTCTCCATTACCTCCAACTACGCCAAGCGCATCTCCTCCGAGATCATCGCCAAGGGTAAGGCAACCCACGGCTACCTGGGCGCGAGCGTGAAGAACAGCCCCGCGGACACCGGCTCGGGCTCGTCCAAGCTCATCCCCGGTGGCGTTGAAATTGCCTCGGTAGAATCTAACAGCCCCGCCGCGAAAGCAGGCCTGCGATCCGGCGACGTCGTGATTGAAGCCGACGGTCACGCCGTGACCAAGAGCGACGAGCTTAACGGTACCGTGCGTGCCGCGGCAGCAGGCTCTGATCTGAAGCTGAAGATTAAGCGCGGCTCCTCCACCCATGACATCACCGTGACCCTGGGCGACGCCGACAGCCAGAAGTAAAACGCACTCTGCCTCTGAACAGGTAGAAACGCGGTTGGGAAACACCCGCTCAGCCGGCTCTACCGTTCAGTAACTCTAACTTCAAAAGAGTGCCACATGGTGTAACGAAAGAAAGCTCCCACCCCATACGCGGGGTGGGAGCTTCTTTCGTTAGTACAGCAAACTGTATTGGTGTTGCAGATAGGGGCAGGTTAGAGGCCCTCGAGAACCTCGCCCACGCGCTTCTGCAAAGCCGGGATAACCTCCTGCTCGAACCACGGGTTCTTCGCCTGCCACCTAAAATTCAGCGGCGAAGGATGCACCAGCGGCAGAAACTTAGGAAGATAAGACTCCCACGCACGAACCGTCTCCGTCAGGTTCTTCTGCGCCTTAGGGGCGTGCATACCATCCAGGTAGTGCTTCTGAGAGTATGCCCCCACCAGCAGAATTAGCTGAACGTTCGGCATGAGCTCCAGAAGCTGCGGATGCCACTTCGGCGCGAAATCCTTACGCGGCGGGTTATCGCCGTGCGCGCCCTTACCCGGGTAATAGAAATCCATCGGCAACAGCGAAATCAGGTCGGGGTCGTAGAACTGCTCAGCCGTCACGCCCATCCACTCGCGCAGCTTCACGCCGCTCGGGTCATTCCACGGGATACGGCTCTCCTGCGCGGCACGCCCAGGTGCCTGACCAATCACCACAATACGAGCATGAGGTGACGCCGAATAAACCGGCTCCCAACCCTGCTCCGTGAACTCCCTATTCTGCGAATCCAAACGAATCTGCCCAGCCAGGGGAGGGCGCGTCTCCAGAATCTGCTGAATCAGAGGCCCCGGCAGATTATGGTGTGCTGTAGCCATGCTAGATGGCGCCTCCATCAAAACCGTTCTGACGCCACGCCTCAAAAATTGCAATGGACGCAGAATTAGCCAGGTTCAGCGAACGGCGACCCGGCTTCATCGGAATCTTCACACGCTCGCTCACATGCGGATCCTGCTGAACCTCAGCGGGCAGACCCACCGACTCCGGACCGAACATGAACACATCACCGGGACGGTACTCAATATCCGCATACGAGGTCGAAGCAGTCGTCGTGAACGCAAAAACACGCTCCGGAGCCAGAGCCTCCCACGCATCCTCAAGGGTCTCATGCACCGTCACCACCGCCAGGTCGTGATAGTCCAGACCCGCGCGGCGCAGATGCGCATCATCAAAGTTAAAGCCCAGCGGTTTCACCAGGTGCAACTCAGCGCCAGTAATCGCCGCCAAACGGATAGCATTGCCGGTATTGCCCGGAATCTCAGGGGTATAGAAAAGAATCTTGAACACGTTCCTAAGTGTACCGCGCAGCCCCCGACCAGCCCGGAACAGCCCCCGACCAGCATTGAGCGTCCCGGGGGAGTAGCGCTCGCCGACCCAGCCGCAGATGAACACACCTAGAAGAGTGCGGATAGAGCGCGATAAAATAAGTGAGGCGAAAAACTGCCGACAACCCAGCAGGAGGAACCATGAGCGCAGAAACCAACCGTCAGAACGGCCGCGTCTACCTCGACCATGCCGCCACCACCGACGTACTGCCCGCCGCCATCGACGCTATGGTCGAACAGATGCGCAACGGTGGCAACCCCTCCTCCCTGCACGCCGTAGGCCGCGACGCCCGCGCCACCGTCGAATACGCCCGCGAACGCATCGCCCGCGCCGTCGGAGCCGACCCCGCCGAAGTTATTTTCACCTCCGGCGGCACCGAGGCGGACAACCTCGCGGTCAAGGGCATCTACTGGAAGCGCCGCGAAGAAGACCCGCAGCGCACCCGAATTCTCGTCTCCTCCATCGAGCACCACGCCGTGGAAGAAACCTGCGAATGGCTCGAAAAGGCAGAGGGCGCGCAGCTCGAATGGATCCCCGTAGACGAGCACGGTAGCGTCAACCCGCAAACCGTCCGCGAACTCATCGAAAAGAACCCCGAAGACGTCGCGCTCGTGACCGTCATGTGGGCGAACAATGAGGTCGGTACCGTACAGCCCATCCCCGAGATCGCCGCTATCGCCGCCGAATACGGTATTCCCGTGCACTCGGACGCGGTGCAGGCATTCGGCGCAATCCCCATTGACTTCCACGCCAGCGGGGTAGCGACCCTCGCAATCTCCGGCCACAAAATCGGTGGTCCCATGGGCATCGGCGCGCTGGTTGCAACCCGTGCCGTGCAGATGACCCCCGTCCTCCACGGAGGCGGCCAGGAACGCTCCGTACGCTCCGGCACCATCGACGCACCCGCCATCGCAGGTTTTGCAGAGGCCGCCGTGCACTCGGTACAGCACCTCGACAAAGAATCCGCCCGCATCGCCGCGCTACGCAACGAACTCGTTGCGGCAATTAGCGCGCTCATCCCTCAGGCGCACCTGAGCGGCGAAAACCCGCTCACCGAAGAATACCCCGGCCAGAAGCGACTGCCCGGCAACGCCCACTTCACCTTCGAAAACGCAGAAGGTGACACCCTGCTCTTCCTGCTGGATATGCAGGGCATCAGCAGCTCCACCGGCTCCGCCTGCAACGCCGGGGTGACCCGCCCCTCCCACGTGCTCATGGCAATGGGAATGGACGAAGACACCGCCCGCAGCGCCCAGCGCTTCACCCTCGGTCACTCCACCACCGGAGCCGATATTGCGCGCCTCATCGCGGCACTACCCGCTGCCTACGAACAGGCAGCAAAGGCGGGGCTGTCCTCGCAGCTGCCGGACGCCTCCCGCTGGCACTAAAAGACAGAAAAAAGGTACCGAACCGCCCTCAGCTTGCAATATCAGCGTTCGCTGAGGGCGGGCTGAGGGTGCACTGCCCAATATCCCGCCGAGCCCCTGCGTACAATGGGTAGCTACAGTAACGAAAAGTCCGCCCGCACACAGGGCACGCTCCGAACGTTCCTAGAAGCTCAACACAACAGAAGGATAGGCAGTGAAAATTCTTGCAGCTATGAGTGGCGGCGTTGACTCCGCAGTCGCCGCAGCCCGCGCCGTAGAAGCAGGACACGAAGTAGTCGGCGTTCACCTAGCCCTATCCCGCATGCCCGGCACCCTGCGCACCGGCTCCCGCGGCTGCTGCACCCTCGAAGACTCCATGGACGCCCGCCGCGTCTGCTCCCAGCTGGGCATCCCCTTCTTCGTCTGGGACTTCTCCGAACGCTTCAAGGAAGACGTCGTCGACGACTTCATCTCCGAATACGAAGCCGGACGAACCCCCAACCCCTGCATGCGCTGCAACGAAAAGATCAAGTTCGCCGCGCTCCTCGAACGCGCCCTCGCACTCGGCTTCGACGCCGTGGTGACCGGCCACTACGCCCGCGTCATCACCACCGAAGACGGCAACCGCGAACTGCACCGCGCCGCCGACTGGGCCAAGGACCAGTCCTACGTGCTCGGTGTGCTCACCCACGAACAGCTCAAGCACGCCTGGTTCCCCCTGGCGGACACCCCCTCCAAGGCGCAGGTACGTGCGGAGGCGGCAGAGCGCGGCTTCTCCGTAGCAAAGAAGCCGGACTCCTACGACATCTGCTTCATCCCCGAAGGCGATACCCGCGCCTGGCTGGGCGACCACATCAGGATGCGCCCCGGCCTCATCAAAGACACCCACGGCGAGGTGCTCGGCGAGCACCCCGGCGCGCAGGCATACACCGTAGGCCAGCGCAAGGGCCTGGCACTGGGCCGCCCCGCCGCCGACGGCAAGCCCCGCTTCGTGCTGGAGGTGCGCCCCAAGGAAAACGAAGTTATCGTCGGCTCCCGCGAGCTGCTTGCCGTGCACGAAATCCGCGGTATCCGCGCCACCTGGGCGGGCGTACCCGTAGAACAGGCGGCACGCTTCCTGGAAGAGCCCGCACAGCTGGGCGCTCGTAGCGAAGAGTTCGAGGTGACCGCACAGGTGCGCGCGCACGCTGACCCGGTCCGCGCCAAGGCGTACATGACCTGGGCACCCGACCCCGAAGCTGAAGAAGAAGGCACGCTGCGCCTGGAAACCGTAGTGCGCCTCCTGGACCCGCTCTCCGGCGTGGCACCGGGACAGACCATGGTGCTCTACCAGGGCACTCGCGTACTGGGCCAGTCCACCATCGCCCGCGCCTACTCGCTGGACCGCGAAGACATTCAAGAAACCCTGTCTGCTGGCGCCTCCACCAGCGCCGACTAGCCGCACAGAATAGCCGCGTACCCCGCTATTCGCAGCTGTTGCCGCAACAGCCTGCTCGAGCGCAACGCACAGAAGACCACAACCGGACTGAGGAGAGACCGATGACTGCCGAACACACTTCCTGCGAATTTGACCCCCACGCCACCTCCATGGGCGATGAAGTCGCGCCGGAGGTTTACGAGGAGCTCTTCGCCATGCGCCGCTCCATCGATAACTTCGATGCAGCGTTGGTGCACATCCTCGCGGAGCGTTTTCAGGCAACTAAGCGCGTGGGCGTCCTGAAGGCTAAGCACAACCTGCCCGCTGGCGACCCCGGCCGTGAAGAGGCGCAGATTGCTCGCCTGCGTGCCATGGCGAAGGAATCCAGCCTGGACCCGGAATTCGCGGAGAAGTTCCTGAACTTCATCATCTCTGAGGTGATTCGCCACCACGTGCGCATCGCGAACGAGCACGCTGACCAGGACGAAGAGACTGAAAAGTCTGAAAGCTAAGACTTTCTAAGATTTCACCCTCTTCGAGATCTCAGCCTCTCCGAAAAGCCCCGCTCTTATCCCTGCTGAGCATCCATCGTGCTGAGCGTCCAGCGGCAGAGCATCGACCCGCCCGCACTTTTCCCTAACCTGTCTTAACCTCACTCGTTTATGCCCCCTCAATCTTCCTCCCGCCAGAATGCCCGCACCGAGCCGGTGCCGGAGCGCCTGCTACTGCCCGGTGAGTACCGCGCCCCCGAAGGCGACGAACTGACCGAGCAGGACCTTGCTGCGCTCGCTACTGAGCGTCCGCTGGTGCGCGCTAGCGGTCGGGGTGATTTTCCCGGCGATGATCTGGCTGAGGCGATGTCCCGTGTAGAAGGTGAGCTGGGTTCCCCGCACTTGCCGTTCCTGCCGCATCTGCCGGCGTTGGGCTGGCGGGCTACCCCGCTGGCACGCACCCTGGCGGTGTGCGAGGGACTTGCCTTTGACGGTGTCTCGTTTGGCTGGCGCATGGTGCATAGCGGCGGCAGGGGAGCGCGCGAGTCTGCCTTGGCGAAGGACCGTCTGCTCTCCGATATCAACCTTCTAGCTGACCGTGTGGGCGCGCAGAAGAAGAGGTTCACTTCCAATGTTGAGGGTTCCGCTGCGGTGTATAAGATTCAGCTGGTCGGTCCGCTGACTCTTGCCGCCAGTATCTACCTGCCCGGTGGCGAGCGTGCCATTAGCGATGCAGGGGCGAGCCGTGACCTGCTGGAGTCGTTCCTGGAAGGCCTGGAACGCTGGATGGGTTCTCTGCGCGAGGCTCTGCAAGCTCCGCGGGCGCTGATTGCCGTGCAGCTGGATGAATCCGAATTTCAGCGTCTGCTGGAGGGGGCCATCCCTACGGTGAGTGGCTTCCGCTCCCTGCCGGCATTGCAACCTCACTACTATCAGCAGGTGTACCGCCGTATCTCGGAGCGTTTCGCCGAGCTGAATCTGCAGCTCATCCTGGACGTGGATGGCACCGCGCTCAAGCCTGTGCAGGAGCTGAAGCTGCTGAGCCAGTCCCGCCCCGCCCTTGACGCGTTGGCTCTTGTGAAGGCGATGCGTGTTGAGGACGGCGCTCCCTGCGCTTTGCTGTTGCATCCTGATCGCGCCCGCCTCAAAGGGCCCGGCACGCTGCAGGTTCCGCCGCTGAGCGACCCTCGTTCCTGGGAGCCCGTCGCGCAGCTTCTGGATGCGCAGACCCAGCTGTGGCTGCCGGTGGTGACTTCTGCACGGGTTCCTGATCAGGTGCGCCGCCTGTACAGCCTGTGGCGTGAGGTTGGTCTTGAGCCGACGCAGTTGAGTGCGGTGGGTTTGATGCCTGATGAGCGTATTCAGAGCGGTTCCGTGCCTGCTGGGATGACTTCAGCCGCGGTAAGTATGCTGGATGCCACGGCTTCGCTGGCGCGGGTGACAGAGTGTGCCCGTGCATTGGCTGAGTGCGCGGTATGATTAGAGAATCAGCTTTTTTATGTAAGTATTTACGACAATTCTTTAGGGAGGTACTGTGAGCGCAAGCGACGCACACACCATTTTGGTGGTTGATGACGATGATGCTCTGGCGGAAATGATTGGCCTCGTGCTCGCGCAAGAGGGCTTTAACGCTGTTTTCTGCGAAAATGGCAGCCGCGCTTTTGAAACTTTTATGCGCTCCACTCCCGATTTGGTGCTTTTGGATTTGATGCTTCCTGGCATGAACGGTATTGAAGTGTGCCAGCAAATTCGCCGTTCTTCTAATGTGCCGATTATTATGTTGACCGCTAAAAGCGACACTGAAGATGTTGTTAAGGGTCTTGAAGCTGGCGCTGATGATTACATTGCTAAGCCTTTTAAGCACGCTGAATTGTTGGCGCGTATTCGTACCCGTTTGCGTCCGCGTGAGAGCCGTCAGCTGGTGGTGTCCATTGGCGATATTGTCATGGATATGGACGGTCGTACCGTCAAGTACCACAGCACTGAGGTTCCAATGACTCCTCTGGAGTTTGACCTGTTGGCCGCGCTGGTTCGTCACCCGGGTCAGGCGTTGAGTCGTCAGGAACTGCTGGACATGGTCTGGGGTTACACTGATGTGAGCGATTCGCTGGTAAACGTGCACGTCCAGCGTTTGCGCGCTAAGTTTGATGAGCTGGGTGCGGATCGTTTTATCCAGACGGTCCGTGGCGTTGGCTATAAGATTCCGACCGAGCTGGTGGGATCTTCCGGTAGCTAATCGGAACCTATTCATAGGCGAAGGGATAACCTGATTGTCTGTTGCGAAGTCGAGCCATGAGCACGGCGCTTTGACGGCGGAGGCGGTAGCCTCCGCCTCTTCGCGTACCCGCACTTCCAAGCCGCGTAAGGCACAGAAGCAGCGTAGGAACCTGATGCAGCGCGCTCAGCGTCTGTGGAAGGAATCTCTGCAGTTCCGTGCTCTGGGAACCGCGGGCATCATGATGTTCCTGAGCTTCTTGATGGTGGGTTGGTCCTTGTCGAGCCAGATTGCATCGAGTCTTTTTGAGAATCAGAAGAGCCAGGCGTTGGCGGAATCAGAGAGTGGTTTCCGCAACGTTCAGAGCGTGCTGGACTCCTCTGAAGCCCGTAGTGACAGCGAGATTCGTCGTAATGTGAGCCGTACCCTGACCGTCTTGGACGCGGGTAGCTCGGGTAAGCGCAATTGGATTCTTGTGCCTTTGGAAGGTCAAGGTAAGCAGGGTTTTATTCCTGAGCAGAGCAGTAATAATTCTTTGAATTCTTCGAGTATTCCGAATGATTTTAAAAAAACTGTTCGTGATAAGGACGGTATTTTCTGGCAGACGTCTACGGTGACTACTGTCGAAAATAATCGTGAGCGCACCTATCCGGTGCTTATCGTTGGTACACATATTTCTATTTCTCAGAACCCTAATTACGGTTTGTTCCTTGTGTACGATATGACGGATTCTTCCGCCACGATTGCGCATATTAACTTTGTTCTTTTTGGTGGTTTCTGTGCACTGCTTACTGTGGTGCTTTCTGTGGTGTGGATTGTGACTCGTTTTGTGGTCCGCCCGATTACGCAGACCGCTATTACGGCGGAGAAGCTGGCTGCTGGCGACCTGGATCAGCGTGTGTCTGTACACGGTGAGCATCAGGCGGCGCGTCTGGGCTATTCCTTCAACCTGATGGCTGACTCGCTGCAGGAGAAAATTGTTCAGCTGGAGCGCCTGTCGACTTTGCAGCAGCGCTTCGTATCTGACGTTTCTCATGAGTTGCGCACTCCGCTGTCGACGGTGCGTTTGGGTACTGAGCTGCTGTACGATTCGCGTGAGAATATGAACCCGATGCAGGTCCGTAGCGTGGAGCTTCTGCATGAGCAGGTGGACCGTTTCCAGTCAATGCTTTCTGATCTGCTCGAGATTTCGCGCTTCGATGCTGGTAGCGCAATGCTGACCATTGACACGGAAGACTTCATCCGTGTTCTCTCGAATATTTTGCAGGAGGCTCTGCCTCATCTGGAACGTACGCATACGAAGCTGAACGTGCATACGAGCCATGAGAGCATCATGGTGGATATGGACCGTATACGTATTGAGCGTGTGCTCCGTAACCTGCTGTACAACGCGATTGAGCACGGCGAATCCCGACCGATTGACGTGTACGTGGGTGCGAACGCCACGAACCTGGGTGTTGCGGTGCGTGACCACGGTATCGGTCTGTCTGAGGACGAAGCCGTTCAGGTGTTCAACCGTTTCTGGCGTGCTGATACTTCTCGTAAGCGCACTCTGGGCGGTACGGGTCTGGGCCTATCGATTGCTGCTGAGGATGTGCGTCTGCACGGTGGCACGATTGAGGCGTGGGGCGAGAAGGGCCGCGGTGCCTGCTTCACGATGAACCTGCCGCTGATTCATGGTGCGCCTTTGGGTGAGTCGCCGGTTCTTGTGACGGGTGAGCCTGAGGCAATCTCGCATCGTTCGGCGACTGCGAAGGATACGCTGCCCAATATTGCTCCTCGTGTGAACATTGAGGACGAGCTCTAAGGGGTTCGGGCGGGGAGAGGCTTACGCTTCTGCCGTATATCGATGTGTTGGTGTTGCTCGGCTGTATTTACGCTTATCCTTGCGTATTTGCACTGTTTACCCAGTACAATCAATGCAGGTATATTTTCACGGTGTTGCTATTTCACTGTGGTTATCTTTTCACCGCGCTGCGATGGCCTGCAGCGTTAGCAGGTGATGGTTTGTCTTTGTTCGTAGAGGAAGGTTAAGACCTCCATGTCTCACAGGGCTATTGTTTCTCGACGCGCCGTGCTGTCTTGGGGTGCGGTGTCTTTGGCGACGCTCGTGAGCTCTTGCGCGGGTCTTCCCTCAAACAATCGAGTGACTCAGCACAGTAGCGGTCTGGAAGTGAAGAGTGTTAATACTTCTCCGGCGCGTGCGCCGGGTCCGCTGGCGGGTGCTACTCCCGAGGCGATTATTGAGGGCTTCGTGCGTGCTGGTGTGGATAGCATTGAGAATTATGCGGTGGCGCGCCAGTATTTGAGTTCTTCTTTTGCAGGCCGTTGGAATCCTATGGGTACGACTCGTGTGTACCGTAATACGGTGCAGCCTCGTAGCGACGATAGCGGAACTGCCGAGGGGATGTACCATGTGCGTTTCCAGCAGACGGCGACTGTGAATAGTCAGGGTATTACGAGCACCTTCCCGGAGGCTCAGACTGAGACTCAGGATTTCACCATGGTTATGGAAGATAACCAGTGGCGTATTAGCTCCTGCCCGGATGGTCTGTGGCTGGATGGTGCCGAGTTTGAGCGCGTGTTTAGCCCGTGCCGCCTGTACTTCTACGATCGTGCGTTCCGTTATGCTGTGCCGGATATTCGTTGGTTCCCGCATACGGACCGTTACTTTGAGCTGCTGGTGCGTACCCTCATGATTGGTCCTGCATCCTACTTGAAGGATGTTGCGTTCTCGGCGTTGAATGAGTCGATGAGCCTTGAGACCGCTAACATGAGCGATAACCAGGATGTGCTGGTTCGCCTCTCGGGTGAGCACCTGGACGATAACCGTTTGGCGCGTGTGCGTGAGCAGATTATGCACGGCTTGGAGAACTTCTCGGGTCTGGGCAAGACTGAGGTTTTCTATAACGGCACTCTGATTCCTGAGAACGCGCCGAGCGGCTTTTCTGCGGTGAAGCTGAACCCGGGTGTTCCTGCCCGCACGGTTGCTATTAATTCGAACGGCCAGATGGTGGCGCGCGATGACTATATGAGCAATGCGGGTGAGCAATTGCTTCTGCGTGGCGTGACCCAGTTGAGTTCCCCGGCGATGGGCTATTCGGCGGATGTTTACGCCTGCTTGGCGAACGATGCCGCGAGCCTGTACACGGTGTATCAGGGCACTGCCCGCCGCGTGTGGCAGAGTACCGCTCTGACTGCTCCCAGTTTTGATGCGTATGGCTGGGTGTGGGCAGCCGATGGTGAGGGTATTGTTCGTGCCTTCAAACCGGATTCTGAGGATGCAACCGAGCGTGAGCGCGGTGTTGATATTGGTCTGTCCTGGCAGCGTAATTTGAGCTTTACGAGCGTGAACGTTTCACACGATGGTGCCCGCATGGCGATTGTGGCCTCTACTGAGGGTGCGTCGGCTGTGATTATTTCCGGTATTGTGCGTGATGATGCCGGTAAGCCTCTGCGTCTGACGGAGATGGTGCGTCTGAGCTCTTCTGTGACTCCGCGTAATGCCCGTTGGGCTGGCGACCAGAGCGTCGTGGTGGTGAACGTGAAGAATGGTGAGTCTGAGGTGATTTCCCTCAGCGGTGAAGAGACGAAGCTGGACCGTTTGGATGGTGTGATGACCATTTCGACGGCGGATAATACGTCGAATATTATTGCTCACCGTTCTGACGGTTCGTGCTACCTGATGGAGGAGCGCGGCTGGATTCGCCTGGACACGACCCTGCACGAGATTAGTTACGCCGGTTAGCCTCGGGTAGGCGCGAGCGAGGAAAGGGTGCTTTCGGTGAGTTCAGTACAGCGTGGTTTGAACGATTCCGTGAATGGGTCCTGGAGCAAGTCTCTGACCGGGCTTGCGGGCGCTCTCAAGAGTGCCGGCGGGTCTTTGGGGGAGGTGCTGATGCCGCGTACTTGCCCGTGCTGTGCGGTGCCGGTCGCCTATGGGGCAGGCTCGCCACTGTGTGAGGCTTGCTTGCCGCAGTTGCGTTCGGCGTTGGCTAAGGTGGAGCGAGTATATGCTCTGCAACCTCTTGATGGCGCGGCTGCTCCCGAGGTGCGTGCGGCATCCCGTTATGAGGGGATCATGCCGCGTGCCCTGTTGGCGTTGAAGAATGCGGGCCGTACCGACCTGCTGCCCCTGTTGGGAGAGGGTTTGGCGCGTAGCGTGTATGAGCTTCTTCGGGCTCACCGGGAGGGGCTTCAGCCGGAGTCTGCTTCTTCAGTCCCGGTTGAGGTTCTGCTGATTCCGGCGCCGTCCTCTGCTCAGAGCGTGCGCCGCCGCGGCTATGCGCCGGCGAATCTTTTGGTGCAGGAGGCGGCGCGCCAGCTTAATAAGCGTCTGCCTGCCTCGGTGCGGGTGCGCGCTGTGGACGTTATCGGGTACGTTCCTCACAACCGGCGGGGGAGCGGCGCCTCCATTATTTCTGATGCGATTTCCGGTGCGCAGAACGAGCAGAAGAGCCTGGGCGCTGTGGGGCGTGCCGAGCGGATGCACGGTGCCTTGCGCGTCATGGAGCCTGCCCTGTGCACGGGTCGGGTGAGCGTTATTTGTGATGATGTGGTGACCACCGGTGCGACCGCCTCTGAGATGGTGCGTGTGCTACAGGAATCCGGTTCGCGGGTGCTGGGCGTGTGTGCTGTGGCGGCGGTACCGAAAAAGGCTCAGACATAGCGTTTCTTGTAGTTAGTTGCAAGAGATACACGATTTTTGGCGAATAAAGTTCGCAGACGGACGAATAGCTATTATTTAGGCTAAATATTTGTCATATCTAGTGATATGAAACATGTTTCGTACTAGAATATAGACAAGGGAACGGCATTGGAGTCGAACCCCCGTACCGGGTCCAGCCGGACGCGGTATAAGCCCCCAACCTGGAGGGAATGATCGTGGAAGTCAACATCTACGGCCGCAATATCAAGGTCACCGAACGCCTGGAAGAGTACGTGAGCGAGAAGGTTCAGAAGTTCGCTCAGCTCGGCGATAACGTGAAGGACATCGACGTCAAGTTCAGCAAGGACGGTCACCTGGGTGGCGAGTCCATCCGCGTTGAGATTACCGTTGTTGGTACTGGTCCTGTCCTCCGTTCCGAAGCCCAGGGTCACGACAAGTTCGCGGTCTTCGATGAAACCTACGGCAAGCTCCTGGAGCGTCTGCGCCGTGCACGTGACCGCCGCAAGCTGCACAAGCGCGGTGGCAAGCACCCCGTCTCCGTGGCGGACGCTACCGGATCGATTCCTGTGGTTACCGAAGCAATTACCGAGATTCTGTTGCCGGATGTTCCGGTGGAAGAAGCAGCATTCGACAACAGCGAGGTCACCCTCGCCGACGAGGCCGCATCTCCCATCGAGATTCGCCACAAGAGCTTCAAGGGTGAGCGTCTGACTCCCGCAGAAGCTGTTGACCGTATGGAACTGGTCGGCCACGACTTCTACCTGTACATTGACAGCGAGACCGGCGCACCGGCTGCGGCATACCGTCGTAAGGGCTGGAGCTACGGCATCATTACTCTGGACAACGAGTAAAAACTAACGTACCTGCTGGATGCTGAGGCGTAAGGCTCTTTAGGGGTCGTACTCAGCGAGTAGGCTCAAGACCCGGGCGGTCTGGGAATACACACCGTGTTTCTCCAGGCCCCCGGGTTTTTCTCTGCCTTCTACAGCTGAGGTTCTCGGCTCGGATTCTCAGCGCGGGGATGCGCCCGACCCCAGAATTCGGTGCTCCCTCCACCTCAGCCAGAGGATGAACGACGCGCAACATTACCAAATGTCACCTCGTGGGCGTACAGCGTAAAAAATAGCTCGGACGGGCGAATTAGGCGGCTCTGCCATACAATATGTAGGAAGGCCTCACCGCGCGCACTTTCGCGCGCCCTTGGTGAGGGTACCGAAACAAGCAAGGAGTAGAAGCTCAGTGGCATCTTTCTTGGAGAAAATCCTCCGAACCGGCGATAAGAGGGTTCTGCGACAGCTCGAAGCGTACACTAAGGCGGTGAACTCGCTCGAGGACAGCTTCGCATCGATGACCGATGAGGAACTGCGAGCGGAAACCGACAAGTTCCGCGAGCGCGTCAAGGACGGCGAATCCCTCGACATTATGCTGCCGGAGGCCTTTGCGGTGGTCCGTGAAGCATCCAAGCGCACCCTGGGCAAGCGCCACTACGACGTGCAGCTCATGGGTGGTGCAGCGCTGCACCTGGGCAACATTGCCGAAATGAAGACCGGTGAGGGTAAGACCCTCGTCGCGACCCTGCCCGCGTACCTGAACGCGTTGAGCGGCAAGGGCGTGCACATTGTGACCGTGAACGACTACCTGGCTGAGTACCAGGCGAACCTCATGGGTCGTGTGTTCCGCTTCCTCGGCATGGAGTGCGGCGTGATTCTCTCCTCCATGGAACCTGACGAGCGTCGTAAGCAGTACGCCGCAGACATCACCTACGGTACGAACAACGAGTTCGGCTTCGACTACCTGCGCGACAACATGGCGTGGACCGTGGAGGAGCAGGTTCAGCGCGGCCACAACTTCGCCATTATCGATGAGGTGGACTCCATCCTGATTGATGAGGCGCGTACCCCTCTGATTATTTCCGGCCCCGCAGCCGGTGAGGCAAACCGCTGGTATGCAGAGTTCGCGCGCATTGCCGCAACCCTGCTCAAGCGCGGTGAAGACTACGAAGTAGACGAGAAGAAGCGCACCGTCGGCATCCTCGAATCCGGCATTGATAAGGTGGAAGACCACCTGGGTGTGAAGAACCTCTACGAATCCAAGAACACCCCGCTCATTGGCTTCCTGAACAACTCCATCAAGGCGAAGGAGCTGTTCACCAACAACAAGGACTACGTGGTCATTGACGGCGAGGTCCTGATTGTTGACGAGCACACCGGTCGTATTCTGCCGGGCCGCCGCTACAACGACGGCATTCACCAGGCGATTGAGGCGAAGGAAGGCGTCGAAATCAAGCCTGAGAACCAGACCATGGCGACCGTGACTCTGCAGAACTACTTCCGCATGTACGACAAGCTCTCCGGTATGACCGGTACCGCGGAAACCGAAGCGGCAGAGTTCATGAACACCTACGAGCTCGGCGTGGTGCCCATCCCCACCAACAAGGGTGTGCAGCGCATCGACAACCCCGATAAGGTGTACCGCGACGAAATTGCCAAGTTCAAGGCGGTCGTCAAGGACATTAAGGAACGCCACGAGAAGGGCCAGCCGATCCTGGTGGGTACCGCAAGCGTGGAGAACTCCGAATACCTTTCTCGCCAGCTGGCGAAGGCAGGCGTGCGCCACGAGGTGCTGAACGCAAAGAACAACGAGCGTGAGGCTGCTATTGTTGCGCAGGCGGGCCGTAAGGGTGCCGTCACCGTGGCAACCAACATGGCTGGTCGCGGTACCGACATCATGCTCGGCGGTAACCCCGAATTTGAGGCCGTCGAGAAGATGCGTGAGCTCGGCCTGGACCCGAACACCAACTCCGAAGAGTACGAGGCACGCTGGCCCGAGGTTCTGAAGGCCTGCGAAGACGCCGCTAAAGAAGAGCATGATGAAGTCACCAAGCTCGGTGGCCTGTACGTGCTCGGCACTGAGCGTCACGAGTCCCGCCGTATCGACAACCAGCTGCGCGGTCGTTCCGGCCGCCAGGGTGACCCGGGCGAGTCCCGCTTCTACCTGTCGCTGACCGACGAACTGATGCGCCTGTTCAACACCGGCATGGCGACCCGCCTCATGGCGGCAGCCCCCGAGGACTCCGCACTGGACTCCAAGATCGTTAGCCGCGCTATCGCTACCGCACAGGCAAACGTTGAGGGCCGTAACGCTGAGCAGCGTAAGAACGTGCTCAAGTATGACGACGTGCTCAACCGCCAGCGTGAAGCGATTTACAAGGACCGCGGTCGCATCCTGCACGGTGACGACCTGAAGGAACAGATTTCCGGCTTCGTGGACGAGGTGCTGACCACCATCATTGACGCCCGCGTCTCTGAAGGCCACGCCGAGGACTGGGACTTCGACGAGCTCTGGAGCGCCCTCAAGCAGGTGTACCCCATCTCCATCACCGTGGACGACCTGGCAGAGGACGCCGGCGACCGCACCAAGATCACTCGCGACCAGATCGTGAAGGAAGTTTTGGCGGACGCACACCTCATCTACGAGGAGCGTGAAAAGAGCGTCGGCGAAGAGAGCATGCGCGAAATTGAACGCCGCGTCATGCTGTCCGTCATTGGTGAGCGCTGGCCCGAGCACCTGTACGAGATGGAATACCTCAAGGAAGGTATCGGTCTGCGTGCAATGGCTCAGCGTGACCCGCTGGTCGAGTACCAGCGTGAAGGCTACGACATGTACCAGTCGATGCTCGGTGCGGTCCGTGAAGAGACCGTGACCTACCTGTTCAACCTGGACCTGTCCAAGCAGCGTACTCAGGCTTCTGCTGTGCGCCTGGCTGAGCCTTCGCGCCCGAAGTTCCTGCAGTACTCCGCCCCCGATGAGGACGGTCACGAGCAGGTTCACGTTGAGCGCACCAAGGAGAGCTAGCCTCGGTGTAAACCCGGCGTAAACCCGAAAACGCTATAGACGCAACAGAGAGGGTGCGAATCCAATACCGGATTCGCACCCTCTCTGTTTGTCTGTGTGTTTTGTAGGGGAAGCCGGGGAAGCCTTAGTCTTCGTCCAAGCGGCTCTGCGGCTGCTCGATGGAGGTAATCAGCCACATGCCGTGAATCAGCCGCATCTGCATGGTCACCACGCGAACCTTATCCGCACAACGCAATAGCGCCACCGCCTCGTAAAGCTCCTCGTGCACCTTCTGCGCTCGCACCCGCAGCAGAACCGGCGGAAGAGTCAACAGCATCTCCTTGCGCACCTGACGCGGATTTTTGGGGAAGAACGGTAGCAGACGGTGGAAACAATCTGCTGACACCCACTGCGCCAGCTGCTGACGCGAACGACGAGCCGACATGATCTCCAGGTAAGCAATCGCCACACCCGCGCAACGACCCTCCAACTGGCGAGCCAATGCATCCGCAGGACGCAGCGGGCGGCCCCTCTTCACTACCTTCGGGCGTTGCGCCGAATGCTGCTCATAACGCGGCAGCGGCAACAGCGAATAGACCGACGCGCTGTTCCGCCTCTGCACCAGAGCCATCGTGCCCTGCCCCTGCTCCGGTAGCGGAGCGACCTGCTCGGCACTCGCGGGCTGGGGCACCGACTGAGCCACCGGCTGGGAGGTGCGAGCCGCCTGACGCTTTGAATACGGGCTGGCAGGCTGGTTGTCGCGGGAGGCAGGCTGATGCGGCGGGGTCCACGGGGAACGGGGGAGAAGGTTGGAGAAGCTCATGACGGCTCCTTTCGGTGCAGGGGTATGTGAGGTGAGTCGAGCGAACGAAAGACTGTTGGGATGAGGCGGAATGGGGTGGAAGACGCGGGTGAGGTTAGTGAACGGGCTGTTCGGGGATCTGTAGAACCTGCCCCTCGTAGAGCAGCTCGGCGTTCTGACCCAGAGCGTCCTTATTCGCCTCGTAAATATCGAGAGTGTAGTCGTAAATGGTGGAGGCGTCGGTGCCTTCACCCAGCTGCTCGGCGGCAATTGACCAGAGCGTATCGCCCGCCTGGACCGTGTAGGAGTAGGTGCCCGCCTCAGCGCGGGGTGGGGAGAAGAACGGGCTGCGATCCTGCAGCGAGCCTGCCGCCTCCGAAGGCTGAGGAGCCAGGGGAATATCGGGAACCTCAGCAGAGAGTGCCAGAGGAGTAGCGGACTGATCCGGGGCCGTATCGGAGAGAGCCGCATCTGCGTTGGAGCCCGGGCTGGCATCTGCCGTCGCGGTGCCCATTGAAGCTGCAGCGCCCATTGAGTCTGTGGTCATGACCGCCGAAATAGTCGTTTGCGGCATGCCCTCCGTGCCGTTTACCCCGGTGTTGCTGGGCGTAACCACCGTAGCTTGCGCGGGAGCCAAGACCGCCCCCACTCCAAGAGCCGTGCCGCCAAGTGTCAGAACGATGCGGCGCATAAAACGCGGACGGAAAATTGCCGGAACCTTCAGCACCGCGCGGTCAGCGTTGTGGCTCGAAACGCGCAAAGACCAAGCGTAGAAGAGCGCGTAGATAAAACTGATGAACCACCAGGCGGTAATGAGGATTGCTACCGCGCCAGCGCAGAGCAACGAAGCATCTGCCAGCGGGTGTGCCGAGGGGATGCGGTGCAGATTCACGCTTAACGCGCCCAAGACCGCGGCGGAAAGTAGGGGAGGGGCGATGAAGAGCAGAGCATCCTGGTAGCTAGCTTTGGTGCTGGTTTCGTGACCTGCGTCAGCGCCGGATGCCAGAGAAGCAACGGATGCAAGGGGATGCGAAGCGAAGGCTGCGGGCGCCTGACCCGGCGTGGAAAGATGGTCCACAATGACCTCCAAATGGTGTGTTTGATGTGTTTTGGTGTTGCTTCATTTATACAGGAAGTCACGCTAAAAATGAAGCAAAAAGCATCAAAATGCATGAAAAACATATAATTTGGTGGAATTTGGTATAAAAATCAGGTTTGAGAATCATCATCTGACCAGAAAATGTCCCGGTTCGTATCCGCCCCCATCCTCAGGTAGGGTCATAGCATGAGAATGGAAAAGTTCCTACGAGACATTGAGGCGCGCCTCGCCTCCGAACGCGCCTGGGATATGGAACAGGACGCCCGCCAAGTCGCCCGCGTCCAGTACTCCACCATCACCCTCGACGACCGCCTCCTCGCGCAGGTCGGCGGCCCCATCCGCATCTGCGCCACCGACATGCAAACCTACGAAGGCAAACTCGAAATGGTTGGCGAAGAATGGGTCAGCATCGAAGCGCGCGGCGAGAACATCATCATCCCCCTGCGCGGAATGCTCTGGTGGGAAGGTGGCATCGCGCCTGGGCGCGCCGATATTCGCCCCGAACGCTACCGCATGAAAATTCAGCTCGCCCTCCGCTCCCTCGCCATGGCGCGCGAACCCGTCCGCCTCTCCCTCGAGGGTGGCACCGTCAGCTACGACGGCGTGATCGAGCGAGTCGGTGCCGACTTCCTTGAACTGCGCCTGCTCAACGGCGGCCAGTACCCGCGCATCTATGAACGCGACCAGTACGCGCGTGCAGCCTACAGCGCGCAGGGAACCTATGGTCAGGGTGGTTATGGGCAGGCTGGTTACGGTCAGGGTGCCTCCGGCTACTCCCGTGCACCTCGCGGCGCCGGCGTGCGCACCATTCCGCTGGCTCGCGTCAGCGCGGTGATTGCCCGCATTTCACGCTAAAAATATGCGACAAATAGCGGGTGATGCCGTCGGAAAGGGCCTTAGTGTAATGTCCTACCCGACAAGCATAAACACCCGCATCAAAGCATAAATACATACAAAAAGGTCCGCCCCTCTCATGCGAGAGGAGCGGACCTTTCTAAAACACTCGAGCATTACGCCCGCGAGGTGTACGTCGAAATACTAATCGACCTTAGCCTTTGCAGTGAGCTTGCCGGAAGCAATCGCCTCCAGAGTCTGCTCGTGGCGCTCGGTAATGTACTCTTCAAAGCGAGAGCGTTCAATACGCCACTGGTTACGTCCACCAATCTGAATGGCGGGAAGTTCGCCGCTACGCACCAGAGCGCGCACCTGCGAAAGCGAAACCTGCAGCTCCTCGGCAACGTCGCTCAGAGTGAGGAAACGAGGTGCAGTCATCGAATTGTTCCTTTCCGTGAGTGAAATCCTGGGCCCCTTAGCCACCGTTAGTGGCCTTTTACATAGAGTCCATACAGAACATCTATTGAGTACTTTCAGTATATGCCATCACCGTGAAATTTGCTCACAAAAAGCCTTATATGAGCTGAAAAGTTATCTAATCACCCCTTCAAAAGGGGCAAGACTCAAAAATATTTCATAAACACGACTCTTGTTGAGAGAGAGTACTAAATGAAATATGCTGTTAGGGCTAGTGTCAGAACCAAATAAAGCACTATCGAAAACACACCACTCGCTCATCGGTCAGTTGAACAACACCGGAATCACCGCCGGCTTCCGCACCGAAAGGCACAACCACATCATGCGCATACGACAGAACGCGACGAAGCGTTCCACCCTCACCGAAACCCATGCCAAGCGTCTCAAAAGGCCCACCGTCAAAGACTGGCGATTCATCCTCGGTGTACTTCTCGTGCTCGTCTCCATCACCGGCGTGCAGCTCTACGTGCAAGCCAACAACAGCAAAACCGAGTACTACACCGCCAAAAGCGAAATCCGCCTCGGCGAGAAGATTACCGAAGACAAACTCGCCCGAGTCGAAGCGAACATAGACTCCGCCAAAGACAAGTACTTCACCCGCGCTGAAGCCGCACAGATGAACGGCAAAATCGCTACCCAGCGCATCCCCGCCGGCAACTTCATCAGCAAAGAATCGGTAGGCACTGAAACCTCCCCGGGGCGCCGCCTCGCCACCGTCAGCATTGATCGCACCGCCGCCTCCGCACTGAAGGCAGGCGAGCGCGTGGACGTGTGGACTTCCGGCCCGCGCAACCCCGACACCAAGAGCGATAACCGCACCGAAAACGGTGCCCGCGCCATCGTCACCAATGCCGAAATCGTTGCCGTAACGGTCGATGAAGGCGTGCTTGGCGCCAACGGCAAAGCAACCGTGCAGCTGTGGGTCAAGGAAGAAGCCCTCGCCGCCCTCGTCAAGGAAAGCAATAGCGACTCCAAGATCAGCCTCATCCCCGGCACCTACGGGGAGGGCCAGTGAACATCCCCGTCATTCTCTACGGCGATGACGGCTCGCTCCTGACCCGCATCGAATCCCAGCGCGGCCGCGTTTCCGTAGCGCGTACCGTGCAGGACTTCAGTGAAGCCGTCGGCATGGCGCACACAGGCATTGCCCGCGTGCTGCTCTGCGTCCACATGCCCGCAGAAATGAGCGCCTCCACCGTGGATGCGCTCGCCGCCTCCGAAGTGCTCCTGGCGGTTATCGCCCCGGACAACCTGCCGCTGCCCACGCATGCGCACCGCATTCGCCCCGAAGCGGCCCTCGAAGAGATCCTGGGCTCGCTCGAACAGGCTGTGGATGCGGCGCTCGCCCGACCCGCCGCAGGTTACGGTATTCCCGCGCAGATTCCGGCTCAGCCGCCCGTTCAGCCTGTTGCCCACCGACCGGAGGGCGTCTACGGTCAGGACGCCGGTTACGGCTACGACGCAGGCTACGGCTACGACAGCGGTTACGGTTACGGTTACGATAACGGAGCTGCTGGCCATGGGGCGGGCGGCTACGGCTACGACCCCGCCGCGGGTACTGCCGTAAACGCCGGCGCGCCCTACGGTGCCGACTACGGAAGTTACGGAATCGACCCCGCAGCCCCCGCCGGAAACGCACCCGGCGCACCCGGCGCGCATGACCCGGCGGAAGCCTCCTCCGTTGTGCCCAGCAACGAGGAATCCGTGCTCAGCCAGGCCGCCGCCATCGTCGACTCTTTCGCACCCGGTAGCGACTACGCCCTGCACATGCAGAACGAGAACAACGACGGTACCCTGCCGCAACACCCCGACATCAACCAGGACCCCGCCGCGCCCTCCCGCTACCAGCCCGGCCACCGCCTCGGCAAGATCGTGACCGTCTGGGGCACTCACGGCGCGCCCGGCCGAAGCACCATCGCATTCAATCTCGCCGCTCTCGCGGCGCAGCAGGGTCAGCAGGTCTGCCTCATCGACGCAGACACCTACGCGCCCAGCCTGGATGCGCTCATGGCGCTCGAGGATACCGGCTCCGGCCTGGCAATTCTCTGCTCGGATGCCGACCGTGCCCAGCTCGACGAGAAAAAGGCGGGCGCCATCATGGAGCGAGTGCCCCTCAAAAACGGCACCTTCGACTTCTTGAGCGGCATCACCTCCTCCTCGCGTTGGCCCGAGGTGCGCGCCCGCGCTTTCGCCGAGGTACTCGAATGGCTCAAGCACCGCTACGACCTGGTCATCTGCGATGTTGCCGCCCCCATCGAGGTCGATGAGGAACTGACCTTTGACGGCCTGGCACCGCGCCGTAACGCCGCGACCCTCACCGCGCTCGCCTGTGCCGACCGTGTGATTGCGCTCGGCGAAGCGGACGTCATCGGCCTGCCGCGCCTGATTAACCTCGCCCGCGAGGTGCAGTCGCGCCCGGACCTGTTCGCACCCCAAACGGATGTGCAGTACTGGCTCAACCGCAGCCGCCGCGAAGCCGCCGGATTCAACCCGGAGGCGAAGATGCGCGATAACTGGGCACGCTACCTGTCGGTGTCGCTCACCGGCGTGATTCCGTACGAGCGTAAGGTCATGGACCGTCTGCGCCGCAACGGCGAAGCGCTGCTGGAGGTGGCACCCCGCCACGCGGTCGTGCAGTCCTTCGAGGCGATGCTTGAGGGCATGTACGCGGTGCGCCCCGGCGCTTAACAGCAGTCCCGGCGCGTAAATCCCTCCGCATAAATTAGCGCTTGCTAGAGGCCCGGTTTATCGGTATTCCTCCCGGAACGAGGAGCGCCGATACGCCGGGTTTTCTGCATCTTCACCCAGGGCCAAGGCAGAGACGTGGTGCGAATGTCTCACTATCCAACTGAGGGGTGCATCTCATCTCACTGCGTCATATTTGGGAATAAAAGCCTGCTTCAAGAAATGCTCTGTAAACTATTCCACGTATTGTCGTTTGAATGGGATTTGCGGCGAACAAACCGTAAAATGGTTGAACACACCCGAACTTAGGGAAGCACACAAACATATGTCTTTTGCAGAAGGAATTATGAGCGCCTACGACTTCGGTCCTGGCGATACTGAACGTATTCACCTCATCAAGGGTGAATGGCAGATCATCTCCGATATTGCCCAGAGCGACCTGGTTTTATGGTTCCCCACCGACTACATTGTTGCCGACGGCAGCTCCCCGGATGCCGTATCCGGCCCCAGCGCAACCAGTAGTTTCCGTGCCATCGCTCACGTGCGCCCTTCCAACGTTCGAACCCTCTTCCACCGCGACATCATTCAGCGCGAGATGGACGAGGGAATCCGCGACGAGGCATACCGCGTCTGGATTGACCAGAACATCAGCACCTACACCGATGAGGGAAGCGGTGAAGGCGTCGGTGCTCGACCGCGTGTACACGTGACTTTTGTGCCCATTGTGCGCAATAACCGCACCATCGCACTGCTGACCAGCCACAAGATTGCCACCCCCAATGGTTACCCCTCCATCAGCGACGAGGTCTACGAATTCGCCGCTGACACCATGCTCTCCATGGTGCACTCCGGCCTGTGGCCCGACCCCCTCGCTCAGGGCAACAACACCCAGGGCAACCCCCGCGTGATTGATGGCATTATTGTGCTCGACCGCTCCGGCCGTGTGGTCGTCGCTTCCCCGAACGCGAACTCCATGTACAACCGCATGGGCATGACCGGCTACCTCGAAAAGCAAAACCTTGCCGACGTCACCCGTGCGATGCTTCCTGCCGGTGAACAGGCAGACGAAACCCTGCAGCTGGTCCTTGCCGGTCGTAGCGACCTGCGCACCGAATTGGTTATTGCCCGTGCTCGCGTGACCATGCGATCCATCCCGCTGCTGGTGCAGAGGCGCGCCCGCATCGAGCGTGAGGGCGCCGTGATTCTCTGCCGTGACGTGACCGAGTTGCGCCGCCGCGAGCTGGAGCTCATGACCAAGGACGCGACCATCCGCGAAATTCACCACCGCGTGAAGAACAACCTGCAGACCGTGTCCGCTCTACTGCGCCTGCAGTCACGCCGTATGACCACTGATGAGGCACGTCAGGGCCTGGAGCAGGCGATGCGTCGCGTGGCAACGATTGCTACCGTGCACGAGGCGCTTTCGCAGGGTCTGACTCAGAACGTCGACTTTGACGAGCTAATTGAGCGTCAGTTCCACCTTGCCGCTGAGCTTGCTTCCCCCGGTCAGCACGTGTCTACCAAGCTGATTGGTTCCTTTGGATCTTTGCCGAGCCAGTTCGCCACCCCTCTGGCACTGGTTATCAACGAGGTTGTCGCGAACGCTGTGGAGCACGGCCTGGACGGCGAGACCGGCACCGTGACCCTTGAGGGTATTCGCGGCATCAACGATGAGGGTGAGAACATCCTCACCGTCGTGATTACTGATGACGGTAAGGGCATGGGCGATAAGAAGATTGAAGAGTCCGGCCCGAACGCCTACCGCCCGGTGACCGGTAAGGAAGGCCTGGGCATGCAGATTGTGCGTACCCTGGTGGCAAGCGAGCTGAACGGCTCAATCCGCTGGGAGGCTAACGAACCGACCGGTACCCGCGTGGTCATCACCGCGGTGCTCGTCTAAGCCCCTTCTCGTATGACATATAGAACTGCCGCCGCCCCGAGTACGGGGTGGTGGCAGTTTGCTGTCTAGATAGGTTCTGTATATGACAAAAGCGTGGTGCAGTGACTTTATATCACTGCACCACGCTTTTGATGCCCTATTGAATACTCCGGAAGTTAGGATGCACGGCGGGCACGAGCTGCGCGACGCTTCATCGCACGACGCTCGTCTTCACTGGTGCCACCCCATACGCCGGAGTCCTGGCCGGTCTCGATGGCCCACTTCAGGCAGACGTCTACAACCTCGCAAGAGCGGCAGACAGTCTTAGCCTCTTCAATTTGCAACAGGGCAGGTCCGGTGTTTCCTACGGGGAAGAACAGCTCCGGATCCTTGTCCAAACAAGCTGCACGACTACGCCAATCCACGGTGGACCTCCTTCATGATTTACGGTCTCACGCGGTGGCAAGACACATCTATTTTCCTGTGCGCGTGTCAAATACATCCGCTGACGGGATGCTCACCCAGCGTTAGGGTGAAAATTGACTTATCAACTTTCGCACGTTGGAGCGGATGTGACAAGTACTTTTCTCTAAAAACTTTCAGTATTACACTGAGGCATCTATCACTTAGGTAAACCTTTGTCTAATTGAGGGGGTGGGGAATCGCATGCTGACACGCATATTCTGCGCCGCGTCTCATAGATGAGATGCGGGCGGCCGGGTGAGCGGCGCCTCAGGCATAATATAAAGCGGTACCTACCCCTGAAATACCGCACCGATGACGAGGCGGTGAACCCGAGACAGGGGAGCGCCCACCCGCTAACGCACTAGCGCATCGGAAACATACCAGCATGCCGGACCGAATACACCCCGGTCTGCCCCGCCACTACCCATGAGGAGCCCACCGTGACGTCACGCCCGTTCAACGTCATCTACGCATTCGCCCTGACCGAAACCTTCGCGGCATACATTCTGATTCGCGGCATCCTCTACCCCTTTATTGTCAGCGGTATGTCTACCGCCCAGGCGATTGTGGGCGGCGTACTCCAGGTGCTCATTGCAGCGGGCATGACCTACTTTGGGCTGCGTTTTTACCGTGGTCGCTTCGGCTCGCGCCTGCCCATGATTCTGATTACCCTCTGCACCCTGTGGGTCACCGCAAGCACCCTCGTCATGAACGTGAGTGCTTACGGCCTGAATATCGGCCAGTCCATCACGATTGCGGGTGTTATTGGTGCGGCGACTGCCTTCATCTTCGTGCTCATGCCCAGCAGCCGCCGCTATATTGAGGCGGTCACTGAGGAGTCGGGCGAAGAAGCGGAGAAGTACAGCCGCCGACGCCGCTAAACCCCTAGAGCGTAAACCCCTAACGCCGCTAAACCCTAGATAGCTCGGCGCTAGAGTGCTCAGCTTTAGACCGCTACCGGCACCTTCTGCGTAGCTGTTACAGCCTGTGCAGCCGTGGTCAGTGCCAGGGGAACCTGCGCCGCGCACACGGAGGCGCCATCGACCACCACGATGCGACCGGCGGGCTGCTCGCCCTGCGTGAATCGATCCAGCGGCAGCGCGGTCACCGTGCACATGTCAGCATCCGCTAGGGACGCGGGCGCGAGCAGAAGCGCACGCGAGCATCCCATGAGCGCAGCCAGCAGGGGTGAGGAGGCGCGCCTCGGCCAGGGCGTGTAGGCGACCAGCATCGCGCGGAACTCGCCCCGACGCTCCAGAAGTAGCTGCTGAACGGCGGGCTGCAGGTACTGCAGATCGTCAATGAGCACGAGTGTGCGCGCGGGGTTTGTCACTGAGTCCAGGAGTGCGCGGGTACGCTCCACGCTCGGCGGCTCACCCGACGTGCCGCCATCACCCGATGCGCCGCCAGAACCCTCAAGGACGAGGGTATCCAGCTGCGGGTTGAGTCGAGCAATGCTTTTCAGCAGGGTGCTTTTACCCGCCGACCGGGAACCCTGCACCGGAACTACCGCGCCAGCCGGGGCGCTCAACCACACCGGCATCTGCCGGCGGTCAAATGCGACCAACAGCTTAGCGCCCTGCGGATTGCATGCGGCGTGGGCGGCGGTCACGTACTCGGTCGAGGGCATGCGATAGTACTCGGGGAACTGCCGCAGAAGAGTGCCGGGGCGAGTGTTTGACCCGCTCGAAGCGCTCGCCGCGTTGCGTCGCAGAACCTGAACCAGCTCCTGGAAACCCGCAACGCAGGGCGAAAGAATCGAAGCGCTCAGCGGCTGATCCCCGATTAACTCCTCATTGATGGCACCCTCCACGCAGTAGTGGCTCTGCGCCGGGGTCGGGTAGTCCTTGCTCGTCGAACGCATCAGATCGGCCTCCAAGAAGCGGCGGCTCAACAGCGTGGAATGCGCCGCAGCGGCGAAACGACCGCGCGGGTTCAACGCGGAGGTGAACACCACCGAATAGCCGCGACGGCACCCCTGCGAGAGTAGATCGTAGAGCAGGTTCTCCGTATCGGGTTGGCGGACCAGCGCCTCCAGCCAACTGTCCAGACCGTCCACGACAATGAGCGGGCGGGTGGTAGCCTCGGTGCCCCACAGGTTCGGGACGCGCAGCTCCTCCAGGCAGAAACGCAGATGCGAAAGCTCCTGCGCACCCACGAGCGTCTCAAAGGCACCGGCGTAGGGTTCCAGGTCGCGGTGGAGCGCACCGTCAGAGGTCAGCAGAACAACCGGCGTGCGGGTGGCGAACGCCTGCATCAGAAGCCCGTAAAGCATCGGGGCTCGTTCGGCGCTCTGCGCCAGCAGCGCCAGCGCTTGCTGACCCGACCAGCTGATCGGGCGGCGCACGCCGTATCGGGCAATCTCCAGCTCGCCCAGTAGGTACCCTGCGGAAGCGGTGCCAGAATTGGCGGGTTCTTTAGAATCTACAACCTGAGAGGTAGCCGCCGGATCAATACCGTAGGCTACAGGTTCGCCCACCTGCGCCTCCAGCACGGGCAGCGGGGTGCTCTCGGGAAGCTCCGGCGGAATCGGGCAGTACTCATCCTGAACCGCCGCATTCTTCTGAAGATTCTTTGGTGCGTACTCGAGTTCATAGAGCGCACGAATCTGCTGCGCTGAACGAATCAGCAGCTCATCCTCATGACCGCCGCCCTTCTGAACGGCAGAAGCGGCAGTCAGCTCACGCCAGCCGCCATCCTCAAGACCCAGCACCTGCACCGGACGGGCATCGCTACTTGAGGGGACCGCATCCACTAGCGGGGCGCGGAACGGCAGGGAACGGCCATCCGGCAGGCGCACATACCCGGCACCCGGATGCGCCGCCGAAATATACGCCGCAGACTCATGCTCCAGCAGGTTATAGGAATCCTGCGCGCTCGCCACACGCAAGCAGATACTCGTGGCAATATTGGCGCGAATATCCTGTGAAATAGCGCCCTGCGGACGTTGAGTCGCCAACACCAGGTGCAGACCCAGCGAGCGACCAATCGTGGCGATGCGCATCAGCTCAGCCATAGCGTCCGGCATGGAATCGATGAGCATGCGGAACTCGTCCACCACGATCAGCAGCTCGGGATAGCGCGGAGTGGTACCCGCCGCCTGGCAGGACGCCAGGTAGTCGCGGTAGGAGTTCACGCCGAGCGCCTGCAGATCCACCTCGCGGCGGTGAATATCTGCGCGCAAAAATTCGAGGGCACGCTCCACCGCGGACACATCAAAATTGCTCAACACGCTGAGCGCATGCGGTAGCTGAGCCAGAGGACCCAAACCAGCCGAGCCCTTGAAGTCCACCAGAATCAGGCCGAGGCGCTCGGGCGGGTAACGTAGCGCAGCGCTGAGTACCAGCGAACGCAGCAGCTGCGATTTGCCAGCACCGGTCGTGCCACCGAGCAACCAGTGCGGACCGTGCTCAGATAAACCAATATTCAGCGAACCGCCCGAAGAAACACCCAGGTAGCAGCGAATATCGGAGGCGTAACGCTGAGCGGACCAGCGCTGCAGAACAGACTCCACCGCCATGTCATCGGCGCGGTTCTGCTGCTGAAGAGATGAGAACAGATGCGCCGACTGGTGCACCTGCCCCTCACCGAGCGCGCCCTGCTCCTGCTCGCACCCGGCGCGGTACAGGTTCTCAAGAGCGGCACAGAACGCCTCGAGGCTGAGCCCATCGGCGTGCTGGCACAGACCCTCACACGCCAGAGGATGCACCTGGTAGACACCCTCGGTGGGCTGCACCGGAGGCATCGCATAGCCCTGCGCGCGGTAACGGATGCTTTGACGGTGGCTACCCTCACTCGCGCACTCAACCCAGGCGGCACCAAAAAGCGCACCGGGTGCATGTGCGGAATTATCACCCTCAGCACTGCCCAGCACGCAGAGCGCAGGGGCGTTCATCTTCTGCTCACGCGGGGAGGAGAGCGCGCGGGATTGCGAACCCTCAGCGATAGCACCGGAGGTTAGTGCGGTCAGCAGGGGAGCGTAAACCGCGCTCGCATGCTGCGGCATGAGAATCAGCGGCGGAACCGAGGAAGAAAGCTCCGACTGCAAGCTGCTCTGCAGGGCCTGCAGATACTTCTCCTGCTGCACGTCCGGCAGACAATGCACGCTCACGCCCGGCACCACAGCCAGAGTCTGCAAGAGACTATTGGTGCGCTGCTGATCAGCGCTCTCAGCACCCGCCAACAGAACGTGCACCGAACCCGGATAACCCGCCACCAGCTGCACCAGGTAGGCGCGCAGATGCGCCTCCTCCAGATTCAGGTAGTGACCGAGAGTCGGGGTGGGTAGCGGCAGATAGTGGGGCGCATCCTGCTTTTCCAGAGTGCCCAGCGGGAGGTTGCGGCCGCGCAGGTAGGGCTGGCGGGGACCGCACCCGAGCACAATAGCCGGGTAGGCGGCATCATGCAGGGCAGAGGGGCCCGAAATCGCCAGATCGCCCGCGGTCGGCAGGGCGAGGGCACGTTCCTTTTCCTGCTCAGCCGCCTGATGAGTTTGCTGCGATGCGGCACGGTTCTCCGCCCGACCACCAAAGAAATGCAGAAGCATCAGCAGTGAAGACGCCGCAGACATCAGCAGAAGGAACCACATACCGGTCACCAGCGCAATAATCAGACCCACCACAATCGGCAGGCACACGCTCAACAGAATCTGCTTGAGCTTACGCGGCGCGGGAGGGTTCACCACCATCGGCTCAAAGGGGTTTCCGGCATCGCCCAGGGGAGCGAGCATCTGCGCGGGCTCGCCCGGGGAAGAACCGGGGGCAGCGGTAGCGCTCGCCTTCGTGGTGGTGCGTTCGCCGTGACCTGTAGGGGAGGTGAGCATGCAGAGTGAGGAGCCGAGGCGGAAAGGCTCGTCCCAGCGCAGGATGCGCGGCTCGGCGCTCTGCACCTTCTTGCCGCCCTGTGCTTTCATACTGCTCTGCACCTTCTCGCTACCCTCGCTTGCGGCGGGGTGTTTCTCGATCCAGCGGATGCCGGAGCTGTCGGCGTAGAAGCTACCGTGCACCGGCTTGAGGAAGGGATCCTGCAGATGAATATGGTGCGGCTGCTCTCCTCCGCGGGGAGCTAGAGCCACCCTGCCGAGGCTGGTGCGGCCGCGGCTGATGGGGAAGGTTGCGCCCGCGTCGGGTCCGCGCAGAATGTGCAGGAGGCTGACGGCGGGCGCGCCCGGAGTTTGAGATTCGTTCGGGATGTGGCTGTTTGGCGCATTCGAGGCGCCGGCGGGGTTCTTATCGTGCGCGGGGAGTAGCTGGAACGTTGTATCCCGCGCCTGAGCGTGCGCGCCGGCGGCAGAGTGTTGCAGGGCATGGTTGAGCGCCTGCTCTAGAGCCTGCCGGTGTGCGCTACCGGGGCGCAGCTGTATTCCGGTGGGTGCCGCCTCGCCGTCGAGTCGGAGTACGCGGGGGTAGGGGAGCGTGTCGGTGATGTTGTGGTGGTCGAGAAAGAAGAGAGTCATACCCTCAGAAAACATTAAAAAGTATTAAAGCTCAATAAATTATCTGTTCATAAACTAAAGTGTTCGTATTTTTTGAATTTTTCGCCCCGTTTTTCGAAAAATTGTGGATAAACCACCTCAATCACCTCTCGCATACACCGGTGCGCATCCCCAAAAGTGCTGATGGGGGTACTTCTTTGTAGCGTGTGAGAGCCATGAAACGCCCCCTCGAACCACCCTCTGTGCCTACAGCTCTAGGTGGTGGCTAATTACCGCCGCAACTAGGACAGGGTGAATATTTACCCGTAAATAAAATTCCTTCACCATGAGTAGACCGTAAAAATCCGCAGAAGAAAGAACTGTCTCAGACCCGCTTGACCTCGGGGTTCGCGAAGAATATTCACACAGAGAAAGAGTGTGCGAACAATAGTCCAAAAGCCCCTAAAAGCACGTCATAAGTATGCGTAGTGCTTGATAAACAGGTATCTTAGATTATGACTATATCCATCACGGGAGGGGCTTTTTGTACCCACCCGTGCGGATTGCGGCGCGACTGAGAACCCTCGGATGTGTCCAATCTGGTAGGTGAATACCGCCCTCGCAGAAGCGGCGGTGCGCCGTGATAATACAGGAGAAAACATTGACCGCTGACCTCGTAGTAGTCGGTTCGGGCCTCTTTGGTCTGACCATCGCAGAACAGGCTGCCACTGAGCTGGGCCTGAAGGTTGCCCTGCTGGACCGCCGTTCCCACATCGGTGGTAACGCATACAGCGAGAAGGAGAAGCAGACCGGTATTGAGGTGCACCGCTACGGTGCGCACCTGTTCCACACCTCCAACGAGCGTGTCTGGGAGTACGTGAACCGTTTTACCGAGTTCACCAACTACGTACACCGCGTGTACACCCGCCACAACGGCATCGTCTACCCCATGCCGATTAACCTGGGTACCATCAACCAGTTCTTCAACGCAGCTTACTCTCCCGCAGAGGCAAAGGCGCTCATCGCTGAGCAGGCTGGCGAGCTGGCTGGTACCGACCCGCAGAACCTGAATGACAAGGGTATCTCCCTGATTGGTCGCCCCCTGTACGAGGCGTTCATCAAGCACTACACCGCTAAGCAGTGGCAGACCCCGCCGGAAGAGCTGCCCGCATCCATCATTTCCCGTCTGCCGGTTCGCTACAACTATGACAACCGCTACTTCAACGACAAGTACGAGGGTCTGCCCGTTGACGGCTACGCAGCATGGCTGGAGCGTATGGCGGCGCACCCGAACATTGAGGTGCACCTGAACACTGACTTCTTCGAGCCCGGTCACCAGTACTCTCGCGAGAACGTCCTGGGTCAGATTCCCGTGGTCTACACCGGCCCGGTTGACCGCTACTTCGACTACGCTGAGGGCGACCTGTCCTGGCGTACCATCGACCTGGAAGAAGAAGTCCTGCCGATTGAGGACTTCCAGGGCTGCTCCGTGATGAACTACCCCGATGCTGATGTTCCCTTCACCCGCATCCACGAGTTCCGTCACTTCCACCCCGAGCGTGACTACACCAAGGACGCAACCGTCATCATGCGCGAGTACTCTCGCTTCGCGAACAAGGGCGACGAGCCGTACTACCCGGTCAACACCTCCGTGGACCGTGAGAAGCTGCTGGCGTACCGCGACCTGGCTAAGGGCGAGAACAACGTGCTGTTCGGTGGCCGCCTGGGTACCTACAAGTACCTGGATATGCACATGGCTATCGGCGCTGCACTGTCCATGTTCGACAACAAGATCCGCCCGCACTTCGCTAACGGTGCGAAGATCGAGTCCGGTGGTGTTGACGCATAACCATGGCTGATAAGACTTTGAAGAACCTGCAGCGGGTTATTTTCCCGAGCGCGGTTGAGACTGA
The DNA here is from genome assembly GCF_001810515.1 of Rothia sp. HMSC075F09. Classification (NCBI taxonomy): domain Bacteria; kingdom Bacillati; phylum Actinomycetota; class Actinomycetes; order Micrococcales; family Micrococcaceae; genus Rothia; species Rothia sp. HMSC075F09. Next base: position 78,078 of record NZ_KV801794.1, on the reverse strand, counting down.
CGTCGTGCCCCTGTACGTGGACGCGAGTGTCGCAACCGGCGTTCAGCTGCCCACCCGTATTGACGGCGACGCTTCCACCTCCATTGCGGAGGCGATGAACACCTCCGGTCAGTCTGTATCGAACGCTAGCGCGAACCGTGATGCCGCTAACAGCCTGAACAGCCGCCGCTCCATCACCGTGAACGCGGGCCAGAGCCTGTCTTTCGGTACGTACTTCAACGCGTTCCCCGCCTCGTACTGGCGCCGCTGGACTGACCTGCAGAAGGTCGTGCTGAGCGTTCAGACTCGCGGCGAGGGCATGGTCATTGTGTACAAGTCCAACGGCCGTGGCGTGATTCAGCGCGTGGATGCGAAGCTGCTCTCCGGCGAGGAAACCAACACCTTCACGCTGCCCCTGGCACCGTTCGGTGACGGCGGCTGGTACTGGTTCGACCTGGCAGGCACCACCGACCTTGAGCTGGTTGAGGCGAACTGGCTGGGCGACATTGAGCCCCGCGCAGACGTGAAGGCTGGTCAGGCGACCGTGCAGATTACCACCATGAACAAGGTGGAGTACTGCATCAATAACATTCGTGCTCTGGGTGAGAGCCCCGAGATTTTCGATGCTGTGCACGAGTTCCTGATTGTGGACCAGGGTACCCAGAAGGTGCAGGACCACGAGGACTTCGAAGAGGTCGTCAAGCCCCTCTCCGGTAAGTTCCGCATTATCAACCAGGGCAACCTGGGTGGTTCCGGTGGCTTCTCGCGCGGCATGTTCGAGGCTGTCAACAACGGTTCCGATTACGTGCTGCTGCTCGATGACGACGTTATCGTTGAGCCCGAGTCGATTCTGCGTATGGTGACCTTCGCGAACTACTGCAAGGAACCCACCATCGTGGGTGCGCACATGTTCGACATGTTCGACCGTTCGGTTCTGCACGCGTTCGGTGAGGTTGTTGACCCGTGGCGTAACTTCTACGCTAAGCCGCACGATGACATGGCGATGGGCCACAACCTGGGTCACCACAACCTGCGTAACACCCCGTGGCTGCACCGCCGCGTGGACGTGGACTACAACGGCTGGTGGATGTGCCTCATCCCGACCACCGTCATCAAGGAAATCGGTCTGTCCCTGCCTCTGTTCCTGAAGTGGGATGACGCTGAGTACGGTCTGCGCGCTAAGGCCGCGGGCTTCGCTACCGTGTCCTTCCCCGGTGCGGGCGTGTGGCACGTGTCCTGGACCGATAAGGATGACTCCGTCGGCTGGCAGGCGTACTACCACGAGCGCAACCGCCTCATTACGGCGCTGCTGCACTCGCCCTTCGATAAGGGTGGCCGCGTGCTGCTGGAGTCCCTGTTCTTGGACGTCAAGCACACCCTGTCCATGCAGTACTACACCGAGGCTGGCCGCCTGATGGCGCTGGAGGATCTGCTCTCCGGCCCCGAGCACCTGCACCCCTCGCTCTCGCAGCGTCTGCCGGTGATTCGTGCGATGGCTAAGGAGTACCCGGAGTCTCAGGTGAAGCCGAACGTGGATGATTTCCCGGCTATCCAGACGAAGAAGCCTCCGTTCCGTGGCCGCCGCGCCTTTGCGTCCCCCGGTTACAAGAAGCTTGCTTCCTGGACCGCGAAGACTGTTGCTCGTCAGCTGCTCAAGCCGGTGAGTGAAGAGGCGAAGGCTCACCCGCAGATTCAGCTGAACTACGGTGAGACCAACTGGTGGACCCTGTCGAAGTTCGATTCGGCTCTGGCGACTAACGCTGAGGGTACCGGTCTGTTCTGGTACCGCCGCGATCCCGAGCAGCTCAAGTCGAAGCTGGCTCAGGCCGCTAAGCTGCACGTTCAGCTGGTGACCGGTTGGGATAAGCTGCGTGAGCAGTACCGTTCGAAGGCTGCTGAGGTTGCCTCCTACGATGCGTGGGCTAAGACCTTCGCTGAGCATACGGATTCTGAGCTGACCCGATGAACGATCTGAAGTCTGTTCCCCTGAAGGCGCCCGGCCGTGGGCGCGGCATCCTGGATGCGGTGAAGAACCGCTACCTGCTTCGACTGCTGGTCGATAAGGAAATCCAGGTCCGCTACCGCGGCTCGGTGCTGGGCATTTTGTGGTCGTACATTAAGCCGGGTGTGCAGTTCCTGGTGTTCTACATTGCCATGGGTATGTTCCTTGGCTTGGAACGCGGTATGCACAACTATGCGGTGTACCTGTTCTCGGGCATGATTGCCATTAACTTCTTCTCGGAGGGTTTTGGTAATGGTGCTCGCGCCATGGTGGTTAACAGCGCGCTGATTCGTAAGATTTACCTGCCGCGTGAGCTGTTCTCGCTGTCGACGGTGTGGGTGGCTCTGGTGCATTTTGTGCCTCAGATTGCTGTGATGCTGCTGGCCTGCTTCTTGGTGGGTTGGTCCCCGACCTTCCTGGCGTTTGGGTCGATTCTGGCGGGCATGCTGATTGTGATGATGCTGTCCTATGGTCTGGGTTTGATTTTCGGTGTGGCGAACGTGTTCTTCCGCGATTCGGAGAACATTGTGGACATGCTGCTGATGGTGGCTACCTGGTTCTCGCCGGTGCTGTACTCCTGGACCATGGTGCGTGACACTCTCTATCCGTGGGTGTTCAACGTGTTCATGCTTAATCCGCTGACCGTTGCGGTGGAGCTGTTCCACTATGGCTTCTGGCATCCGACGCTCCGTCCTGAGGATTTGGCGCTTCCTGCTTCGCAGGTGGTTCCGCATCTTTTCAGCTTCTGGACTCCGATTGCCCTTGGTATTTCTCTGCTGACCGTTTTGATTGGTGATTTGCTCTTCCGTAAGTTTGAGGGCAACTTCGCCCAGGAGCTCTGATTCTGTGGATATTAAGAAGCTTGAGTTCCCGCCGGTGAGCCCGGACGCTCCCGTGGTGATTCACGTGGAGAATTTGGTGAAGCGCTTCGTTCTGCGCCACACCCGTTCGATGAAGGAAGCTTTTGTGTGGCTGATTAAGGGCCGCAAGGGTGATCTTTCGGAGAAGTTCAATGCGCTCAACGGCGTGAGCCTGGACATTCGTCAGGGTGAGCGTGTGGCTCTTCTGGGTCTGAACGGCTCGGGTAAGTCCACGCTGCTGAAGATGATTTCTGGCGTGATGCGCGCCGATGAGGGTGAGGTTCTCACTCGCGGCAATATTGCGGGTCTGATTGAGGTGGGCGCTGGTTTCCACCCGGATCTGACTGGCCGCGATAACGTGTACCTCAACGGCGCGATCTTGGGTATGTCCAAGGAGGAGATTGAGGCTTCCTTCGATTCGATTGTGGATTTCGCTGAGATTCACGACTTTATCGATACCGAGGTGAAGTTCTACTCTTCGGGTATGTACCTGCGTCTGGCGTTCTCGGTTGCGGTTCATACGAACCCGGATATCTTCCTGGTGGATGAGATTCTTGCGGTGGGCGATGAGCCGTTCCAGAAGAAGTGTATTGCGAAGATTCAGGAGCTGTGCTCTGCCGGTAAGACTCTTGCCGTGGTGAGCCATGACCTGGATTTGGTTTCTAAGATTTGTGACCGCGGCGTGGTGCTGGAGCACGGTAACCTGCGTTTTGACGGTCCGATTAAGGAAGCTGTGAAGGTGATTCGTGGTGGCGACTAGCCGCTAGGTGATTGCTTGTGATGGGGCGTGTATTCCCGATGGGGGAGTGCACGCCCCTTTGCCATGCCTGAATACTGTGCCCGAATGCCCTACCCTAATGCCCCGCCCGAGAAGATGATCTGCTCGATGGGGTTCTGGCGTTTCAGCAGGGGAGGTAGGGGCAGCTGGGTGTGGCAGGGGCTGCTGCGGGGTATTTAAGACGAAATATTACGTGTGCACTAAGTGCAATATGGTGGTGCTCAACGGTGAGCGGTTCGGGAGGCGCACGTGCAATTGTTCTGCAAGTCACAGCTGACTAGGCACTTTGAATTTTGATGCACGTTAGGTAATGATATGTGCGATTCCATGCATCAAAAATACTCAAATACTATACTCGTAAATATTAAGGGGCGTTTTATTACATTTTGATAAATTTGATGCACTGAGGGTAGGGTGATGATGGCATTGATGTATCAATGCTTCACCGTATTCCACACAACCACACCACACAGCATCGGATCATTTCAATGGAGAACACCGTACTGGATACCCGGGCGGAGCATCTAACTCTGCTCGAGGAAAATATCCGTGAGGCAATGCGCCACCGCAGCCTGGACCCGCACGAGGACCAGCGCGCCGTTCGCGGGCTCATTGACGAGCACCTGAACGATTACGAACAGCGCCGCACCCGCATCTCCCTGCCCGATTTGGGCGACCGCGAATCCGTGATTCAGCGCCTGCACGATGAAATCTGCGGCTTCGGCGTGATCCAGCCGTTCCTCGATGATGAGAGCGTTGAAGAAATCTGGATCAACTCGCCCGACGAAATCTTTATCGCCCGCAACGGCGAAAGCGAATTGACCGGCCTGCACCTGAGCGCCGAGGCGATCAATAGCCTGCTGGAGCGCATGCTCAAGCCTTCGGGTCGTCGTGTGGACCTTTCTTCCCCGTTTGTTGATGCATCCCTGCCGGATGGATCCCGCTTGCACGCGGTGATTCCGGATATTACTCGCAGGCACACGAGCATCAATATCCGTAAGTTCGTGGTGCGTGCCCGCCGCCTGCCCGATCTGGTGCGCATGAACTCGCTGAGTGCTGGCGCGGCGTCCCTGCTGCATGCGGCAGTGGAGAGCGGCATGAACATCCTCGTTTCGGGCGCAACCCAGGCGGGTAAGACCACGATGCTGAACTGCCTGTCGGCATCCATTCCTCCGCGTGAGCGCGTGATTACGTGCGAAGAAATCTTTGAGCTCGCGGTTCCGCTACGCGATGTGGTGGGTCTGCAATGCCGCCAGCCGAACCTCGAGGGCACCGGCGCGATTGAGTTGCGCCGCCTGGTCAAGGAGGCTCTGCGTATGCGCCCGGACCGCATCCTTATCGGTGAGGTGCGTGAGGCGGAGTCCCTGGATATGCTCATTGCGCTCAACGCGGGTCTGCCGGGTATGTGCACGATTCACGCGAATTCAGCGCGTGACGCGGTGACCAAGATTTGTACCCTGCCGCTGCTGGCGGGCGAGAATATTTCCTCGGCGTTCGTGGTGCCGACCGTGGCGTCCTGCTTTGACATTGTGGTGCATTGCGGCCGCGATTCGCGCGGTCAGCGCCAGGTCGAAGAGATCAGCATGCTGGGCGGCCGCGTTGAGGACGGCGTGATTGAGATGTCCCCGCTGTTTGTGCGCCGTGACGGTCAGATGATGTGTGTGGCGTTGGAGCTGCCGAACCCGGACCGTTGGATTCGTGCCGGTCACCGCCCCGAGCAGGTGCTGGCTGCGGCGAAGGCGGGTCAGTAATGCCTCTGTTTCTGAGCCTGATTTTGGGGTTGGGCGTCTGCCTGATTTACCTTTCCTGCTTTCCTGATAACGGCAAGCCGCCGAAGCCGAGTAACGACCCGGCGCTGGTCGTGGCGTTGCGTAAGGCGGGTATGCACTCGCTGACTCCTCGCACGTTCATGTGGGTGAGCGTTGCCAGCGGCGTGACTGCCTCGGTGTTGTTGCTGATGGTCACTCAGCTGCTACCGTTGGGTCTGCTGGGCCTGATTGGTGGTTTTGTGGCGCCTCGTGTGGTCGTGAATCATCGTGCTCGCGCGGCGGATGCCCGTATTTGGCAGTTGTGGCCGGATGCGGTGGACCACCTGCGTTCGGCGATTCGTGCGGGCCTGTCCCTGCCGGAGGCGCTGATTCAGCTCTCGTACCGCGGCCCGGAAGAGCTGCGTGATGCCTTTGCCCATTTCTCGCGTGATTACCGTGCGTCGGGTGAGTTCGTGCCGTCGCTGAACCGTTTGAAGGAGTATCTCTCTGACCCGGTGGCGGACACCATTATTGAGGCGTTGAAAATTGCCCGCGAGGTGGGTGGTTCGGACCTGGGTAAGCTGCTGGGTACGCTGAGTGATTTTCTGCGTGAGAATGCGCGTACCCGTTCGGAGCTTCTGGCGCGTCAGTCGTGGACTGTGAATGCGGCTCGCCTCTCCTGCGTGGCGCCCTGGTTTGTGCTGTGTCTGATGGCGACTCAGCCTGCCGCGCGCATGGTTTATAACTCCTTTGCCGGTGCGATGCTGATGATTGCCGGTGCCGCTATTTCTTTGGCGGCGTACCGTCTGATGCTGCGTATTGGTGAGTTGCCGCGTGAACGGAGGGTTTTCGGGTGAACCTGCCTCTGATTTTTGGTCTGCTGTTGGCGACCGGCGTGGGTCTGATTCTTTCGTCGGTGCTGAATACTCGCAGTATTTCGTTTTCTGATCGTGTGGCGTCGCAGCTGCGCGGTGAGACTCTGCGTGAGTCGCTGTTGAAGGAGCAGGACCGCCGTGAGCCGAGCCTGCTGGAGGCGATTTCGGCGTTCTGCGCGCCGCTTCTGCGTTCGTTGTCTTCGTCGCTGAGCGGCTCGTCGTTGAGTGATAGTTCGGTGCAGGAGCGTCTGCGTCGTGCTGGCTCTTCGCAGAGTGTGAGCGCGTTTCGTGCTGAGCAGCTGCTGTGGGCTCTTGCCGGTGTGACCGTCATGAGTGCCCTGACCGTTATCGGTGTGGTGCAGGAGCGTTTCTCTATCCTGGTGGCTCTTGTGCTGGTGCTGGTGAGTGGTTTGAGCGGCTTTCTGGCGCGTGACTGGTGGCTGGGTGAGGCGGTGACTAAGCGTGAGAAGCAACTGGTTGCTGAGTTCCCGGCGCTGGCGGAGATGATGGCTCTGTCGGTAACGGCGGGCGAGTCGGCGCTGGCGGCTTTGGAGCGTATCTGTTTGACCTCTCGCGGCGAGTTGGCTCGTGAGTTTTCTGAGATTTTGGCGCAGACCCGCACCGGCGTTTCGCTGCTGAGTGCGTTGCAGGAGTTCGCGGAGCGTACTCGCGTTCCGGCGTTGAGCCGCTTCGTTGAGGGTATTGCTGTTGCGATTGAGCGCGGTACCCCTCTGGCTGATGTGTTGCGTGCGCAGGCTCAGGATGTGCGCGATAACGCTAAGCGTGAGCTGATGGAAACAGCCGGTAAGAAGGAGATTGCGATGCTCGCCCCGGTGGTGTTTTTCATCCTGCCGCTGACTGTAATTTTTGCGGTCTTCCCGGGCCTGTCGCTCATGCGTTTGAACTTTTAGATTTTGCGGCGGGTACACACTGTACCGGCTGCACCGCGGTGGGCTGGGCTGATTGCCTGGCGCGCCGCACCAACCACACACTACCCCCTTTGATAGAAGGAGAAAATTATGTTCCGTCGTTTCCGCACCACCCTCACCGTGCTGATCGCCCTGGCTATCGCATCCGTGCTGGCTCTGCGCCTGAAGAACAAGCAGGATGACCCCGAGCGCGGCGACGTGCCCGGCTGGGTCATGATTACCATGATGAGCGCCGTGCTGGTTGCCGCTATCCTGGCGATTGCTCAGCCCGCTCTGACCAAGATGTTCAACGACGCGATTGCTCTGGTTCACCAGTAATGCGTAAGCCCCGCATCGCTTCTGAGCTGACTGCCGCTGAGCTATTCTCCGCGGAATATTCTGTGGAGGATAGCGAGCGCGGTGACGCCAGCACGGAGTTCGTCATGGTTGGTGCGCTGTTGGTGTTGCTGACCATGGCGATTCTGCAGGTTTCTTTCGCCCTGTATGCACGAACCATGTTGGTGGATGCTGCGGCGGCTGGGGCACGTTACGGTACGATGCGTGACCGCACCCCGCAGGAGGGCATGGAGCGTACCCGTCAGATGATTGAGGGGGTTCTCCCGTCCTCGTACGCTGAGAACATTTCGTACCGTCAGAGTAGTGATTCTACGGGCGTGCGCACTTTGGAGGTGACGGTGAAGTCTCCGTTGCCGGTGCTGGGTCCGTGGGGTTTTCCGGATTCTATTGAGGTGAAGGGGCATGCGATTTATGCGGAGCATCGTTCCGGTGATTAGTGGCTTTTCGCTTCGGCAGCGGGTGAAGGCTCGCTTGAAGAATCGTTCTGATCGGTCTCTTGCTGACCTACCTCTTTCTGAACAACACGGCTCTGAAGAGGGTAGCGCCATTGTGGAGTTCCTGGGCTTGGGTATTACGCTGCTCATTCCGGTGCTCTACGGCATTCTGACGATTTTTAGCCTGCAGTCTTCGGTGATGGCGGCTCATGCGGCGAGCGCCCAGGTGGTGCTGTATGTGCAGGAGCAGCCGCAGGATTCGTCGGTGGGCCCGGATTTGGCTCAGCGTCTGGCGGCGCATGCCGCAGCGGATTACGGGGTAGACCCGTCCGATGTGAGCGTGTCGTTGAGCTGTTCGTCGGGGGAGTGCGTCTCGGGTACGAAGGCGTACGCCACGGTGACGGTTCAGGCGCGCCTGCCGCTGCTGCCTTCGTTTATGGGTGGCGGCGTGATTCCGGTGAGTTCTCACGCGACGAGTTGGGGGTCTGGTCATGCTGAATCCTAATGGTTCGCCCGCTCACCTGTTCTCGGCTGTACGGGAGCGCTACGCCCACGTTCGTGCCCGCGTGCAGAGCCGGGCGCTCGCCTCTGACCGCCTCGCCTCAGACCCGGAAGAGGGCAGTATTGCCCCGCTGATTGTGGGCATGCTGGCGTTGCTGCTGCTCATCGGTTCGGTGACGGTGGCGATCACGGGCGCGTATCTGCAGACTCAGCACCTGCAGGATATGGCTGACGCTCAGGCGAACTCGATTACCCGCACGATCCGCACCCCTGAAGAGGCAAACGGCTCGGCGGCGTGGGAGTATGCGAGCGCGTACCTGGCTGAGGTTCAGCCGGGGCAGGATTTTCAGGCGTTGCGTCTGGATAACGTGTCTGTGGATTCTGACCAGAGTGTGCACGTGTACCTGTCGGCGCGTATTCGTCCGCCGCTGCTGTCGATTGTGGTGCCTGATGGTATCGAGGTGACCGCTCACGGTTCGTCGCGTTTGAAGACGAGTCAGGGACCTTCCAACGACTAGCCCATCCAGCGACTAGGGGCGTTGTGAGCCCCCATTAGACTGCGAGGGTGCATCCGCAAGGTAGTGTAACGGCTAGCGGATGTGCCCTCGTTTTATGCTTTCTTTACGTCTCCATTGGGTGGCTTCTGCCCTCTAACCACCCTGTCCTTCTGCGCTGTGGGCTGTTTTGGGCTGTAACGGCGGGACTTTCTGGCCGTTTCGCGATAGTGTTAAAGGCTATGGCATCCTTCGACTTTTCTGCTGAGATTAAAGAGCTTCGCGCGATTTTCGCCTCTATTGCTGCTGTGAGCGATATTGAGGGGATTGAGCGCGCCATTGAGGACCTGTCTGCGCAGGCTGCCGCACCCGATTTGTGGGATGACGTGGAGAACGCGCAGAAGGTGACGAGCGCACTGTCGTATAAGCAGTCGGAGCTGAATCGTCTGCGTTCGCTGTCTTCTCGCATTGATGATGTTGAGGTGATGGTGGAGCTTGCCGAGGCTGAGGACGAGGAAACTGCCGCCGAGCTGCTTGCTGACGCTGAGCGTGAGTGCGCTGAGATTCGCGCCAAGCTGGAGGAGCTTGAGGTGCTGGTGCTGCTGTCGGGTGAGTACGATCAGCGTGAGGCTGTGGTGACGATCCGTTCGGGCGCCGGTGGCGTGGATGCTGCCGATTTCGCGGAGATGCTGCTGCGCATGTACCTGCGTTGGGCGGAGAAGAACGGCTACCCGACGAAGGTTCTGGACACCTCCTACGCTGAGGAGGCGGGCTTGAAGTCGGTGACCTTTGAGGTTAACGCGCCGTACGCTTTTGGTCGCCTGTCGGTGGAGGCGGGTACTCACCGCCTGGTGCGTATTTCGCCGTTCGATAATCAGGGCCGCCGCCAGACCTCGTTTGCGGCGGTTGAGGTGATTCCTCTGATTGAGCAGACGGATGCTATTGAGATTCCCGAGTCTGAGATTAAGGTGGATGTGTTCCGCTCCTCGGGCCCGGGTGGTCAGTCGGTGAACACAACGGACTCGGCGGTGCGTATGACTCACTTGCCGACCGGTATTGTGGTGTCGATGCAGAATGAGAAGTCGCAGTTGCAGAACCGTGCGGCGGCTTTGCGCGTGCTGCAGTCTCGCCTGTTGCTGTTGCGTAAGGAGCAGGAGGACGCGAAGAAGAAGGAGCTTGCCGGCGACATTAAGGCAAGCTGGGGTGATCAGATGCGTTCCTATGTTCTGCATCCGTACCAGATGGTGAAGGATCTGCGTACCGGCTACGAGGAAGGTAATACCTCTAATGTTTTGGATGGCGGTTTGAACGCCTTTATTGATGCTGGTATTCGCTGGCGCGCTTCGGGGCGCGCGGCTGAAGAGAGCTAAGACGTGAAGGATTGAGTGATGGCTCAGAAAAAGAAGAAAGACGCGAAGAAGGACCCGAATAACGCGATTATTGCCCAGAATAAGAAGGCTCGCCACAATTACAACATTGTGGATACCTATGAGGCGGGCATTGTTCTGCTGGGTACTGAGGTGAAGTCTCTGCGTGATGGTGGGGCGTCCATTGTGGATGGTTTCTGCCAGGTGACCGATAACGAGATGTGGCTCGAGGGTATTCATATTGCGGAGTATGGTTACGGTACGTGGACGAACCATGCGGCTCGTCGTCGCCGTAAGCTGCTGCTGCATCGTTCTGAGATTAATAAGCTGGCGCAGAAGCTGAAGGAGACCGGTTACACGGTGGTTCCTCTGAAGCTGTACTTCTCGAATGGTCGCGCGAAGGTTGAGATTGCTTTGGCGACCGGTAAGCGTGAGTACGATAAGCGTCAGGCTTTGCGTGAGCGTCAGGATGACCTGGAGGCGCGCCGCGCGATGCGTTACCGTAACCTCGGTTAGGGCTGAGGCAACGGCTGGATGCGCGGCTGGTTCGGTGACTGCCGGTAGGGGCGGGGCGCGGTTCCTCGCGTATAATGGTTGAAAATTCGCGGTGTACCGCGAGCACCATACGTTTTTGAGGAGACACATGTCTGAGAACCCGAACTACCAGCAGAACCCGGGCGAGTTCATCCCCGCACCGCAGCAGGCACCCGCATACAACATGCAGGGCGGCTACCCCGGCTACCAGCCGACCCCGAGCTCGGCTCTGGCGATTGCTTCGCTGATTCTGGGTATTATTGGTCTGCTCACTGGCTTGATGGTTTTTGGTGCTGTTCTGGGCCTGGTCGGCGTGATTCTGGGTATTGTTGCCCTGGTGAAGGTGAAGAACGGTACCGCTTCCGGTAAGGGCATGGCGATTGGTGGTATTGTCACCGGCGCGCTGGGCATGATTGCTGCTGCTGCTATGATGGTGCTCGGCATTGTTCTCGCGAGCCAGTGCGTTGAGAACGCGGTGCAGGATTCGAACGGTAACTACGTGTGCACCATGGCCGGTCAGACCATGACCCTGACTCCCGAGGACTACGACGCTGCCCGCCGCTAAGCCGCGTTGAGCATATAGAGACGTGAAGGGACCGAATAGTGTTGAACTATTCGGTCCCTTGCTCTGTTTCTGCGCTGATTCTGCCCGATTGGTGGATTCTGGGGGATGATTCTGGAATCTTGGACTTCATAGATGACCCAAATGGCGGCTTATTTATATAATGGAACCGAACTCAGCGCGCAATGGTGCGTTGGGCGAGTATAAATTGTTCGCTGCAACTGTGAAGGAAAGAACGACGGATGTCTGAGAATAACTACGGAAACAACCAGGGGAACGCACAGAACCCCTACGCTGCTCAGCAGCCTAATTCTTCCGCCCAGAGCTCGTACGGTCAGGATTACGGCCAGGCTCCTTCGGCACAGAACACCTACGGCCAGGATTACGGTCAGAGCGCATCCGCTCAGAACACCTACGGCCAGGCACAGCAACAGAACGCTACTCCGCAGAACTCGGCCCAGCAGAACCAGTACGGTCAGTTCGGTGCGCAGTCTTCTTCGCAGAATGCTTACGGCCAGAACGCTGCTCAGGGTACCTCCGCCCAGGGCGCTGCGACTCAGAACACCTACGGTCAGGCTCAGCAGCAGTACGGCTATGGTCAGGACGCTTCCTACCAGGCGCAGCCCGCTCAGCAGAACCAGTACGGTTACGGCCAGGAGGCTTCCTACCAGGCGCAGCCCGCTGACTACAACTACCAGCAGAACTCTTACCAGCAGCAGCCCCAGCAGGATGCTTACGGTTACGGCCAGCCCGCGGGTTACCCGTATGCGGCTCCCGTGACGAAGAAGGCTCCCGGCATGGCGCTGGCTGCGATGATCCTCGGTATTGCGGCTGTGCTGACCGGTTTCCTCGTATTTGGTATTCTGCTGGGTATTGCCGCGATTATTCTGGGTGCGCTGTCCCTGAAGAAGACTAAGGAAGTTGGCGCGGGTAAGGCATTCGCGCTGACCGGTATTATCACCGGTGCGGTGTCTGTCCTGATTTCGATTTGCATGCTTTTCGTATACATTTCTTTCTTCCAGACCGCTGAGAAATGCCTTGAGGTTGGTACCGAGGACGGTCACGGTAACGTGGTCTGCCAGATTGGTGACAACCCGAACAACCGCATGACTGTTCCGGCTCACCGCTAAGGTTTGACCGCCTAATTTTGACTGCCTAATTTTGGCTACCCAGTGCGGTACGCGAACGGGGTGGGGCTCCCAGATGATCTGGGGAGCCTCACCCTGTTTTTTATGCGCTGTGTCAGGCTATGGTGTTGCTGCTGCGCTGATCTGTTCGCTTTATTCGCCTCTAGCGGAGGGTGTACCTGCGTGGGTGGGGGACTTGCACACCGTTAAACACCTCCGATATACTGAATCTCTACCGTGTTTGAATGGCACCGCGGCATCAAGGTATGTCGAGGAAAACTTTCAGAAGACGGTGGGCTTTTTGATAAAAGCATAGGGGGATGATCGGTTTCGACGATGTGAGTTGAGATGGGTGAAGCGTGCCGAGGATGCAGGGTTATCTCGTTAACGCCCTCTGCAAAAAATTAAGTGCAGAATCTAAGCGCACTGACTTCGCACTCGCTGCCTAAGCGCGAGTTGCCGTCTGTCGGCCTGAGCATGCCTTTGGCTCAGTTACCGGCATCGACTTAAAAGGCCACTGCTGCTAGCCCTTGTTGCGGGGGTTAGTGGGACTTTTACGTAACTAGGTTCGTCGGTATATGTGTTTATGCAAGTACCGGAGCCGAAAAGTAGCGTTCGCATAAACTGCGCACGGAGAAGCCCCGTTGACGCCACATCGGACCGGGGTTCGATTCCCCGCATCTCCACGATCTCCCAACCGCCCGCTCACCTTCACGGGTGTGCGGCGGTGATAATCGGTTCCAATCCAGAGGAAGAACCGCGGTAGGTTTCTACCACCCGGCAGGACGCCCCACGGCGTCACCTGCCGGGTATTTTTATGCCCAATTGTCGGTCTGTTCTGGGGTGTACCGGCGTGCTCGTGGGTTGGGCGTCAAAAAGTTTGGGCTAACGTCAAAAAGTATGGGCTGGCGTCGAAAGGTTTAGACGGACAACATCTTCATCCGCACCGACCCTGCCGGGACCATCAAACCCGACAAAGAAAAATCCACCGAGAAGATCGACGGCGTGGTGGCCACCATCATGGGCCTCGACCGCGCGATTAAATGCGGCAGCGGACCCGACACTGAGAGCGTGCATGACAGAAGAAGCATATTTTTCATGTAATGTAAATTTACGTGTTACATCTGGCGAGACTCTCTGATAGACTGCTGAGTAGTGATGTAAGATACATCACTATGTGACGTGGGAATGCAATCACAACCGCAATTTCTGCTTGGAATTGGGGGCTAGCTGCTTCCACGATTGCAAGAGCTTTAGGGCCAGCATTTGTTGGTGGTTTTGGAAAAGCCCTTGGAGGTCCGGCAGCAATTGCCGCTGCGCTAGCTGTTGCAGCAGTGTCCTGCACTCTCACTCTTTAACCTGGGAGAGGTCCAATGCGTACGAAGAATATATTTACACTAGGATTTTTTCTCACTATTGTTCCGGTGTTCTGGGTGATTATCTCATTTGCCAGAGACGGGGAGTTCTTTAATCCAGTATCAATTCTAAGTGCAATTTTAGGAGGTCTTTTGGTCACTTTTGCAGCCAGAAGGACGCTTGAGAGTGATTCAAAGTTCCCTAAGGGACCTCCTAAGGGACCTAGTAAGTAAAACATCGCTTAGAAGTTTCTAAGAGGAAGAACCGCGGTAGGTTTCTACCACCCGGCAGGACGCCCCACGGTGTCACCTGCCGGGTATTTTTATGCCCAATTTCGGTGTCACTCGGGGCGTGCCTGCGTGCTTGGAGGGTGCTCAGGTGACCGCATTGTAATGAGAACGTCATCAGAGAAGACGAAAACGCACCCTATGCCGTAGTATCGAAGGGTAGATATCGTTGTTCGGTGTCGGCTGTTCATTCAACCTCATCGGCAACGTACGAGAGCAACCCAAAAGTCGCTTATAGGCGCACCACCGCTACGATGCGGTAGCTACTATGACGACCACTCAAGGACACACCATGGAAAACCAGATTCCCGCCCCCTCCTTCCCGGAGCAGAGCAACGCAAACTCCCCGCAGCCGGTACCTGCAGGCGTAGCACCCGGCGCTCCCCTCAGCGCCGCACCCGGTGGCCCCGCCCTGGGCGTGGCACCCGCTAACGTGCGCGACCGCGACGACAGCTACCAGCGCATCCCGGACATCTACCGGGTACCTGCTGAATACCGCCGCCCCTACGGCGAGACCACCGGCGACTTCCGCGGCCCCGGCTACTTCTACTCCATCGGCGCGTTTGGCGCCTCCCTGGGCGCCCTGGCACTGACCCTCTACGCGTGGGTTCAGATCGCGGCACTCCACTCTGAAGCAACGCTCAACTCCCGCGGTTACAGCTCCTCTGCGTATAGCTCCGGTCTGAGCCCCAACATCATGGTGATTGCTCTGCTGCTCGTGGGCCTGATTCCGGTCGGCGTTTCCATCTGGCTTGCCATCTACTCGGCGAAGGTGAACGCCGGTCACACCACCAAGTACACCTCGAAGATGACGACCTTCAACATCCTGGCGTACATCATCTCGGGTCTGAGCCTGCTGGGTCTGCTCGGCACCCTCACGATGCTGTCCTAAAACTGGCAACGCTTGCTCTCATAGCGATACACAGCGAGGCGGCGGCTTTCCACTTACCGGAAAGCCGCCG
>NZ_KV801794.1:25603-62847 GCF_001810515.1 Rothia sp. HMSC075F09 | reverse complement strand
GCGGCTTTCCACTTACCGGAAAGCCGCCGCCTCGCTATATTGTCACCGTCACCGGGGGAGGGGCTAGGGGCGGAGAGAATCTAGGAACGGGGTGCGAGCGCCTCCAGCACCTGCTGCTGGACCGCCGCCGTATTACTTGCCACCAGGGACACCGGGTGCACACCGGAGACTGAAACACCCGCGTGCTCGGGCAAATCACCCTCCAGGGTGGAGGCGACGCCGCCAGCCTCGCGGATCAGCGGCAGTAGCGCAGCCACCTCGTAGAAAGACAGGGATGCGTCTACGACGGTGTCCACGGCACCCTCAGCGAGCATACACGCCGCCCAGAACGAACCGTACGCGCGGGAACGACCCACACAACCCAGAAGCTGTACAAGCTCGCCAGAGCGGTCCACAGCGCCTTCAGAGGCCGCCTTCCAGGAGGAGAGATCGGTGTACGCGGCAGACAGCTGATCCAGCTGAGTCAGCGAAGACACCTCAAGACGAGTCGCCTGCGCCAAGGACTTACCCGTGTACGCGCCCGAGCCGCGAGCAGCCCACCAGCGGCGACCCAGCGCGGGTGCAGACACCACACCCACCACCGGCTCACCCTGATCCAGCAAAGCAATCAGAGTCGCCCACACCGGCACGCCGCGGCGAAAATTATCCTGCTCAGCAATCGGTGCAATCACCCACTGGCGCGCCGCCTGACCGTTATAGCCGGCATGGGCACCGGCAATACCGTCACGAGTACGCACACGCGACAGCTGCGCGCGCAGAAGCTCTTCAACTTCCTGAGCCACACTCGAGGCGTAATCGGCAGGCTCCTGCGCCTGCGGTTCTACGGGCTGCTGAGTAGCCTGCTGCCACGGCGCCAACGGTGCCGCGGCGGGTGCCGCCTCGGCGGGCTCTACCACCTCGGAAGCGGGGGAGAAGACCGGGCGGTCACGAAAACGCATGGCGCTCACACGATCGACGCTATCGGCAAGAATATGCGCAAGACGCAAATCGTCGGTGTACTGCTGGGGACGGCTCATAGTAATGCTCTTCTTCAGTATTCGGTGATGTAGTCAGCAAAAATGTGCGTGTAGTGCTGTGTGCAGTGCAGGGGAGAGAACCTAGACGAGAGCGCCCAGTTCCTTCTCCGAATCGCCCTCTTCAGGAGTCAACAGCAGTAGCTTACGCAAGGACTCCAGGCGGGCGGGACCGCTCTCACCGGCACGACCGGCAGCAACGTACGCCTCCAGACCGCACTCGGGAGCCTGCGCCGCGTGCGTACACGCCTTCGGACAATCCGCCGCACCCGGCGCCAGGTCCACGAACGCCTCCACAACGGTCTCCGGCGGCACATGCGCCAGACCGAAAGAACGAATACCCGGAGTATCAATAATCCAGGTGCCCGGCTCCATCGGGTCGCCATTCGCATTCACCGGACGCAACGCCAACGCCGACGAGGAAGTGTGACGGCCACGGCCCGTCACCGCGTTCACATGACCGGTCGCACGCTCGGAGCCGGTCAGCGCATTCACCAGGGTCGACTTACCCACACCCGAATGACCCAGAAGCACCGACACCTGACCCAGCAGCTCCTGCAGAAGCTCCTGAACCGGTGCCGACTCCAGACCCTTCGCGCCCTCCTGACTCGGCGCCAAACCATCCGAAGACGAAGACAGCACAATTTTCAAACCGCTCGCCGCATAGTAATCCAGCAGGTTCTGCGGGTACCGCACATCGGTCTTCGTAATGCACAGAATCGGCTCAATCCCGGCGTCAAACGCCGCCACCACGGCACGGTCAATGAAGCCGGTGCGCGGCTCCGGGTTCGCCGCAGCAACCACAATCACCAGCTGCTGAGCATTCGCCACGACCACGCGCTCCGACGGGTCGGTGTCATCGGCGCTACGGCGCAGAATCGAGGTGCGCTCGCCCAGCCGCACAATGCGCGCCAGGGTATCCTTCGCGCCGGAGGTGTCACCCACCAGGTCCACAAAGTCACCGGTCACAATCGCGGTGCGGCGCAGCTCCTTAGCGCGCGCCGCAATGAGGGTACGCTCCTTCTCAGTACCCTCATCAACGACAACCGACCAGCGGCCGCGGTCCACCGTAATGACCCTGCCACGAATCGCTTCTTTGAAGGTCGGGCGGTCCTTCGTGCGGGGGCGGGAGCCCTTCTTGTTTGGGCGCACGCGCACATCCGACTCATCCCATTCGGAGAAATCGCGCACGTTCATGCGGGAAGAACCCATTTAGAAGACCTCCTGGTTGGCGGTAACGTCAGAGGTGGAAGCGCCGGCCTGCCACTGCGCCAGCATGTCCTCCCACATTGAGGTAAATTCGGGCATGGTCTTCGCGACGGTGGCTACGTTCTGCACCACCACGTTGCCGCGGCGCAGACCAATAATCGCCGCGAAGGTCGCCATGCGGTGATCGTCGTAGGTGCGCGCCAGAACCTGCTCAGTCTCAGCGGTAGCGGGGATGGGCGCCTCAATCACCAGTGAATTGGCGGTGTCGTGGGCGGTACCTCCCAGGCGGTTAATCTCAGCAGCGAGCGCTGCGAGGCGGTCCGTCTCATGACCGCGCAGATGCGCAATGCCGGTCAGCTCAACGCGGCCATTCACGAAAGCGCAGGCAGCCGCCATGGTCGGCGCCAGCTCGCCACCGGCAGACAGGTCAAAGGAGAAGTCACCCTCGGGAAGCTGCGCCGGACCGGTCACGGTCAGACGGCTCTCAGCGTAGCGAACCTGCGCACCCAGCGCGGGCAGAAGCTCACGCCACATATCGCCCACCTGGGTCGTACCCGCCGAAGAATCAGCCGCGGGTGCTGGCCAGTGAGGAATAGTCACCGACTCGCCGGTAACCACGGCGGCGGCAAGGAACGGACCGGCATTCGACAGGTCCGGTTCAATGGTCATCTCAAAGCCGGGGAAAGAACCGGGGTGAACCGTCCAACGGTACTCGCCGCTCTCTGCTTCGTTGCCTTGGTTCGGGTAGTGCTCCTGCACCTGAATACCCATCTGGCGCAGCGCCTCCACGGTCATCTGAATGTGCGGGATGGACGGCACCGAAGAGCCCTCGTGCACCAGCACCATGCCCTGCGGCAGGCGAGGCGCCATCAGCAACAGCGCCGAAACGAACTGGGACGACGTCGAAGCATCAATACGAACCACGGGCGCCTCAGAAATACCCTCTACGCTCGCCAGACCGGGGGAGCGCAGCACGAAGGGCAGAGC
Organism: Rothia sp. HMSC075F09; assembly: GCF_001810515.1. Lineage (NCBI taxonomy): Bacteria > Bacillati > Actinomycetota > Actinomycetes > Micrococcales > Micrococcaceae > Rothia > Rothia sp. HMSC075F09. Next base: position 59,638 of record NZ_KV801794.1, on the reverse strand, counting down.
GTTCTCGCCCTGCTCACAATCCACATGCACACCCAGCTGACGCAGACCCTCCAGAACCGGACCCATCGGACGCTGACGAGCATGCGGGTCACCGTCAAAAGCGAACTCACCCGGCAGTAGCGCGGCCAGAGCGGGCACAAAACGCATCACGGTACCGGCGAGGCCGCACTCAATCGACACAGCATGCGGCTGTGCCTGCGCAAAGTCGAGGGGAATGACCTTCACATCCGGACCGAACGGCGAATCGGTCGGCACCAGCTCAATACCCGCACCCAGCTGGCGCAACGCCTCAATCATGAGCGCCGAATCGCGCGAATGTAGCGGCGCACGCAAATACGAGGGGGAATCAGCCAGAGCGGCAAGCAACAGATAACGGTTCGTGAGCGACTTAGAACCCGGAATATGCACCAGCGCGTTCTTGCCAGCGGCTTCGCTGGAGGCGGGTGCCAGGGGAGCGGGCCAATCACCGGGGGAAAGCTGCACTGCTGCGTCGCTCATATGTCCTCTTCTGGGTCGAATCACGGGGAGGCGCAGGCTGTGGTGCGCTGCGCCGGTTGACGTCTACCCCTATTCTACCGGTTGAGGGTTTGCGAGCCGCCGAGGACTCCAGAGGTGAGATAGGCAATGCACACCAGGTAGTGCGAACCAACCAACACGCGTAAAGGCGGTGCACCGTTATTGGTGCACCGCCTTCACTCATCATCAGATGTCTATACCCCCAGCGGGGCAACAGCTTGAGGCAGCTTAGAGGTTAGCCTCGGCGCAGAACTTCTGCACATCCTGCAGTAGACGCGCCTTCAGCTGCTCGGGCGCCTGCTGAGCGCACGAAGAACGCATCTTCTCACGAATCATCAGCTCAAAGTCCTTCACATCCGCGCAGTCGGGGCAGGCATCCAGATGCGCCTGAACTGTGCGCAGCTGCTCGGGGCTCAGCTCCCTATCGAGGAATTCATAGAGGCGCTTGAGAGACGACGAGCAGGGCTGGCCGCCGCAATCCTCCAGCGGCTCAGAAGCCGCGGAGGCTTCGGGGACAGAAGAATTCTTGTCTGTGGTTGACATCGGGGTTCCTTTCACACGGAAGGTATAAAGCGTTAGGGGAGTCTAGCCCCAACCTCATGGGGGGGGCTAGCTCACGTGTAGAAGAGCGAAACTAAGAATCTGCAGGCGCCTCGGAGCCAGAGCCCGCCGGCGGGGACTTTACGCCCTTGGCCGCCTTAGTGCCCTTGGTAGCCTTTGCCGGCTGCCCCTTAGTGCTCGCCTTCGCTGCGGCTTTCGCCTCAGCCTTTGCGATGGTCGACGGGCGCAGACCGTTCTCACGCGCATAATCGAGCAGCTTCTCACGCAGAATACGGCGGCCACGATGCAGACGAGACATCACCGTGCCCAGAGGGATATCCAGAATCTCCGCAATATCCTTGTACGCGAACCCCTCCACATCGGAGTAGTACACCACCATGCGGAAATCCTCAGAGAGCTCGTTCAGAGCCTCACGAACCTCCGTATTCGGCAGGGCACTCAGCGCCTCCGCCTCGGCAGAACGCAGACCCACCGCATCATGCTCACCGGCCTGAGCCAGCTGCCAATCCTCCACCGTCTCACCCTGAGACTGCTGCGGCTCACGCTGACGCTTACGGTACAAATTGATGTACGTATTCGTCAGGATGCGGTACAGCCACGCCTTCAGGTTCGTACCCTCGGTGAACTGGTGGTACGAAGCAAAAGCCTTCATGTAGGTTTCCTGCACCAAGTCTTCAGCATCGGCAGAGTTGCGGCTCATCCGCAGGGCGGCAGCGTAGAGCTGATCCACATACTGCATAGCGTCCGCGGTAAAGCGTTCGCGCAGCTCGCGGGTATCCGCTGCGGTGTTGGTTTCAGCCATGTTTCTCCTCTACAGGAACGCGCCAGGCGTTCACTTCCATAACGTAGAATTCTTCTCTTTATTCCGCAGAATGCGCACAAACATCTGCGGGTAAAGCAAAACCCCGGGTCCGAATAATATCCGAAACGCCGGGGTTTTAAAGTGTATGCAAGATACCTTATGCGTTGGGGCGCTTACCGTGGTTTGCGCCGCCCTTACGACGGTCCTTGCGCTTACGACCGCGCTTGCTCATCAGAGCCTCCTTATAGTGTTCATGGATGCACGCCCCACCTTCGCGGTGCGCGCTCCCTATTACCTGCCCTAGCAGAGGCGGTCACCGAAAACCGGTGGCCCACGCTATAAGGGCAACGCCGTCTATTTTTTCATAGAAACGGCATGATTGCATCTTGGAACCGGGATATGAGCTAAAAAACACGAACTTTCTTCGCATCAACTCACAGTCCCAACCGGGGGAGCGGGCTCTTAGCCGTGCTCTGGAATGTTCAGCCAGTTGTACCAGCCGCGGTGCAGAACCAGCCACGCCATCAGACCGTAACCGGACTGACCCGGGCGGCCGTCATTAGCGGCAAGGTCGTTGCGCCACTGCTCATGGTGAAGCAGCGGGTTGAACGTATCCACGTACACGTGGTTACGGCGGGTCACCACATCCGCGTACGCCGCCGACAGGTCAGCGATACGGCGGTTACGCTCAGCGTCCAGGGTCGGCGGCGGACCAACAACCAGAACCTTAATGTTGTTCTGCGACGCCATATCCACAATGTTCGCCAGGTTCAAACGCGAACGAGCGCTGGTCAGACCCAAATCAATGTCAAAGGTCGACGGAGCAATAATGAGGCGGTTATCAGCACCGGGAACGAAGCGGCGGCGCGCCTCCTCGAACCAGCGTGCATTCAGCTGCTCGCTACCTTCATTGGGGGCGGCAAGGTTATATGCCGCAATGGATGCAGTGGTCTGCGGGGTGCGCGCCATAACGCGGCCAAACCAGCCGAGGGTACGGGGGTCGCCAACACCGGCGAGCAGGTCATCGCCGACTGCCACAATTCGAATATTGCGTTGCTCCACGGAATTCTTTCTTCAGCAGGATGCGCCCGCCGTGAGAGGCGGCAAGGCACGTGAGTAATAGTCTTCATATCTAGGATAAGCGCTCTTGAGCCTCTTTTCGAACTTAATACCCTCTCCGGTAAGCATCCGAGACTAAAAAACCCGTCTGCCCGCCAGAAACATCTGACGGGAAGACGGGTTTTGAAGAGCTAAAACCTTAGCAGTTTAGCTGTAGAAGACCTTAGCCTTCGAAGACCTGCTTGAGCAGAGCCTGAGCCTCAGCTTCGTGCAGCTTACCGGTACCAGCAGCCGGGGAAGCAGCTGCGGGGCGGGAAGCAAGACGCATACGGCGGTCGATCAGCGGCTGCAGGTTGAGAGCCATGAACGGCCACTGACCCTGGTTAGCAGGCTCGTCCTGAGCCCACACAACGTCGGTAGCGTTCGAGTACAGAGCCAGCTGCTCCTTGATCTCCTGCTCGGGCAGCGGGTACAGCTGCTCCACCGAGACAATAGCGGTCTTGGTGTCGCCGCGGCGCTCGCGCTCAGCTTCCAGATCGTAGTAGAGACGGCCGGATACGAAGACCACACGCTCAACCTGAGCCGGGTTGATGCCCGAACGATCGCCAATCACCGGCTGGAACGAACCCTCGGTGAAGTCCTCGATGGAGGACGCAGCAGCCTTCAAACGCAGCAGCTGCTTGGGGGTAATCACCACGAGCGGCTTGTACGGACGGTGCTGAGAGTGGCGACGCAGCAGGTGGAAGTGCGAAGCCGGGGTCGAGGGGCATGCAACAGTCATGTTGTTCTCAGCGCACAGCTGCAGGTAACGCTCAACACGAGCCGAGGAGTGGTCAGGACCCTGACCCTCGTAGCCGTGAGGAAGCAGCATAACCAGCGAGGAGCGCTGGCCCCACTTCTGCTCGGCGGAGGACACGAACTCGTCAATGATGGTCTGAGCGCCGTTTGCGAAGTCACCGAACTGAGCCTCCCACACCACGAGCGAGTCGGGGCGCTCTACCGAGTAGCCGTACTCGAAGCCGAGAACGCCGTACTCAGAGAGGAAGGAGTTGTAGATACGGAACTTGCCCTGGTCCTCAGAGAGGTGCTCCAGCGGCGACCACTCTTCATCAGTGATGTGGTCGTGCAGAACAGCGTGACGCTGAACGAAGGTACCGCGCTGAACATCCTGACCGCTCATACGAACGTCGGTGCCCTCCATCAGCAGCGAACCGAAGGCGAGCAGTTCACCCATACCCCAGTTCACGTTGCCGGTGCGGCCCATCTCAACGCGCTGCTCCATGAGCTTCTTCAGCTTCTTGTGGACGGTGAAGCCCTCGGGCTCCTTACCGAACGCATCAGCGATGTGCTGCAGAGTCTCACGGGAAATTGCAGTCTTACCGCCGTGAACGACCTCGGTGTTCTGCTGGGATGCGGGCAGTTCCAGACCGGAAACGTGCGCGCCAGCAGGAGCCGGTGCCGAAGACTGAGTCTCGACGAAGATAGCGTCCAGCTTCGAGTGGTAGGAGTCCAGAACTTCGTCTGCCTCTTCCTGAGAGACATCGCCGCGACCGACCAGGTCCTGTGCGTACAGGGTGCGGGTCGAGGGCAGGACGTCAATATCCTGGTACATCTTCGGCTGGGTCATCGACGGATCGTCAGCCTCGTTGTGACCGCGGCGGCGGTAGCAAATCAGGTCAATGACAACGTCGCGACCGAAGCGCTCACGGTACTCGAATGCCAGGCGTGCGGCGCGAACCACTGCATCCGGGTCATCAGCGTTGACGTGGAAGACCGGAGCCTTGGTCATACGCGCAATGTCGGAGGCGTGGGTTGCGGTGCGGCCGTCGTTCGGCAGGGTGGTGAAGCCAATCTGGTTGTTCACCACAACGTGTACGGTGCCGCCGGTGGTGTACGCCTTCAGGTCAGCCATCTGCAGGGTCTCCATGACGATACCCTGGCCAGCGAACGCTGCGTCACCGTGAATCAGGATCGGCAGGACCGGGTGGCCCTCAACGCCCTGCTCGCGGTAGACGTCCTGCTTAGCGCGGACGATACCCTCGAGCACGGTGTTTGCAGCCTCAAGGTGCGAGGGATTAGCAGCCACGTAAACCTGGGTCTGCTTACCGGAATCGGAGGTGAAGACACCCTCGGTACCGAGGTGGTACTTCACGTCACCGGAGCCACCCTCGTAGGGTGCTGCGGTGCCGGAGAACTCACGGAAAATCTGAGCGTAGGACTTACCAGCAATGTTGGTCAGCACGTTCAGGCGACCGCGGTGTGCCATACCAATGGCAACGCCCTTCAGGTCGTTGTTAGCGGCCTTGTCCAGAACAGCGTCCAGCAGCGGAATCAGGGACTCGCCGCCCTCCAGGGAGAAGCGCTTCTGACCCAGGTACTTGGTCTGCAGGAAGTTCTCGAATGCCTCAGCCTCAACCAGCTTGGAGAGAACACGCAGCTGCTCCTCGCGGGTGGGCTTAGCAACGCCGCGCTCCAGACGCTCCTGGAACCATGCGCGAACCTCGGGGTCCTCAGAGTACATGTACTCAACGGACAGGGAGCCGGAGTATGCCTCGTGCAGGCGCTCCAGGATGGTGCGCAGCGGCAGACGCTCGGAACCGCCGAAGCCACCGGTCGGGTAGACGCGGTCCAGATCCCACAGGGTCAGGCCGTAGTTCTCCAGCTTCAGGTCCGGGTGCGAACGCATCTTGTAGCCAACGGGGTTGGTTGCTGCGGTCAGGTGGCCGTGCACGCGGTACGCGTGAATGAGCTGCTGGATACGTGCAACCTTGGAAATTTCCTGAGCGTCATCGACGTGGTTGTCGCGTGCCCAACGAACCGGCTCGAAAGGAACCTTCAGGTCGCGGAAGATTGCGTCGTAGAAGTCGTCGCCGCCGAGCAGGTAGTGCTCAACCAGCTTCAGGAACTCACCGGAACCTGCACCCTGAATGACGCGGTGGTCGTAGGTGCTGGTCAGGGTGATGATCTTGGACAGGCCCTGCTGGGTGATGAGCTTCTCGGACAGGCCACGGAACTCAGCCGGGTACTCCAGCGCGCCCACACCGATGATGGCTGCCTGGCCCTTGGAGAGGCGGGGCACCGAGTGGACGGTACCGATACCACCGGGGTTGGTCAGCGAAACAGTGGTGCCGCGGAAGTCCTCAATGGTCAGCGCGCCGTTACGGCCACGCTTAACGATGTCGTTGTACGCATCCCAGAACTCGCGGAAGCTGAGGTTCTCAGCGCCCTTGAGGTTCGGAACGACCAGGTTACGGGAACCATCGGGGCGGGGCAGGTCAATAGCCAGACCAAAGTTCACGTGCGCGTTGTGGATTGCAACGGGCTTGCCCTTCTCGTCCACACCGTAGGTCACGTTCATCGAAGGCATCGCTGCCACTGCGCGAATTACTGCGTAACCAATCAGGTGGGTGAAGGAGACCTTGCCGCCGCGGGTGCTTGCCAGGTACTTGTTGATGGCAGCACGGTTCTCAATGAGCAGCTTTGCGGGGACCGCACGAACGGTGGTTGCGGTGGGGACAGTCAGCGACTCTTCCATGGTCGTGACGACTGCCTTAGCAGGGCCGCGGAGGGGGACAATCTTGTCTTCAGCAGGTTCCACAGGTTCAGCCTTCTTGGTAGCAGCGGGAGGGGTGGGGTTAGCAGGCGCAGCCGCAGGCTTCGGTGCCGCGGGGGCGGGAGTTGCTACAGGTGCGGCAGGTGCAGCCGGTGCGGCGGGTGCCGCAGCAGGAGCTGCACTAGCGGTACCGGCGCCTCCCAGCGCCTTGTCGATGGTCTCAAAAATGGGCCACCATGAAGGGTCCACGAGGTTCTTGTCCTTCTGGTAACGCTCGTACTGTTCTTCAACGAACCATTCGTTACCGGCAAATTCCTCAGGCACCAGATGTTCTGGCAGATTTGGCACGTTAAACGCCTCTTCCAATTAGTGTGAATTTATCCGTCGCGTCCGGGACTCTCCCCGGCATAGACGACCCGCGTCTTCGAGGGGCGAATCATCACGCTGAGCATGTGCGCATCGCCTAAGATGGTGGCCGTATGTGCGGGGTGTGCACCGTACAAACCTGCCTAGCGTGCCGTGAACGTCGGGGTTCATCCGCTTGCATGGCGGCACACTCATGCTCCTATGTATAAGTGTAAAGAGAAGCACGGTGAACTTTCCAGCTCATCGCGCTATATCCGCAATGCAATTTTTCACTCTTACGGATTAGCAATGAGCCGCGTGCGCAACAAGTACTGTCTTGCACGTGTGAGCGGGCACTCTACAGCACCGGGAAGAGACGAAACCTTCGCTAAAATATGGGGTATGGATGACCCTTTGAGTAAGACTCTGACTACTAGCCAGCGCAGAATACTGCCCGCGTACTCTGCACAACACGGCACTGTAACACCCAAAAACACCACCTCCGATGCTCAGCATCTGGACAGCCTGGCTGCGGGGCTACCCCGCCAAGCCCAAGGCGCAGCACACCAGTCGATGGAGGCGGTGGCTGAGTGGATCTGATTCTCCTACTCATCGGCCTGCTCCTCATCCTGGGTACCGGCTTCTTCGTTGCCGTAGAGTTCTCACTCGTGGCGCTCGAAACCGCCACCGTGCAGCAGGCAAAGGACTCCGGCGATAAAGCCGCCGACGCCGTCCTGCGCTGCCTCAAGACACTCTCCACTCAGCTGTCCAGCTGCCAGATCGGCATCACCATCACCACGCTGCTGACCGGTTACACCCTCGACGCCGCCATCAAGGCGCTCACCACCGGCGCCATCAGCAGCCTGGGTCTGCCCACTAGCGTGACCGACATACTCACCCTGGTGCTGGCGATGCTCATCGCAACCCTGCTCTCCATGGTCGTCGGCGAACTGCTGCCCAAGGGCCTCGCTATCGCCGAACCCTACGATGTGGCCCGTCGAGTCGCCCCCGCGCAGCTCGCCTTCACCCGCGTCATGTCCCCGCTCGTGCGCATCATGAACGGCTCCGCCAACTGGATCCTCGGACGCTTCGGCATGGAAGCCAAGGAAGAACTCTCCGCGGCACGCACCCCCGAAGAGCTCTCCTCCATGGTGCGCCGCTCCGCAGAAGAAGGCACCCTCGACTCCGACGCGGCACGCTTCGTGGACCGCACCCTGCGCTTCTCCGAGCTGACCGCCTCCGAAGTCATGACCCCGCGCGGCCAGGTCGCCATGCTCGAAGACACCGCCCCCGTTGCCGAAGTTATCAAGCTGGCACGCTCCACCGGCCACTCCCGATTCCCCCTCTACAAGGGCGACCACGACAACATCGTGGGCGTCGTGCACGTGAAGAAGGCAGTCGGCGTGCCCCCGGAGGTTCGCGAAACTCTCGAAGCCGGCGCCCTCGCAGAAGACGTGCTGCAGGTCCCCGAAACCCTGCACCTGGACGCGCTGCTCACCCAGCTACGCCAGGGCGCCCTGCAGCTCGCCGTGGTCCTCGACGAATACGGCGGAACCGCCGGCATCGCAACCCTCGAAGACCTCGTCGAAGAAATCGTCGGCGAAGTCTCCGACGAACACGACCGCGGCCGCACCGAACGCCCCCTACGCTACGGCAACGGCGACTGGGTGTTCTCCGGCCTGCGCCGCCCCGACGAAATCAACACCCTCATCCCCGGGCTCGAGGTTGAGGAAAGCCCCGAATACGAAACCGTCGGCGGCTTCATGATGGAACGGCTCGGCCGCATCCCCGAAGTAGGCGACAGCGTCCCCGTAACCGGCGGTACCCTGCGCGTCGATACCCTCGAAGGCCGCCGCGTGGACCGCATCCGATTCACCCCCACGCCCGCCACTAGTGCACAGGAACAGACCGAGAAGGGAGGCAACGCATGAACGACTGGGTAGCCATCGCACTGCTCGTCATCCTGCTCGCCGGAAACGCCTTCTTCGTCGCCGGTGAATTCGCCATCATGTCCACCCGACGAGCACAAATCGAACCGCTCGCTGAAGAAGGCAATAAGCGAGCGCAGACCGTCATCTACGCGCTAGAAAACGTTTCGCTTATGCTCGCCACCTGCCAGCTGGGCATCACCATTTGCTCGTTGCTGATTCTGAACGTCTCAGAACCGGCGTTGCACCACATGCTGGAGGTGCCTCTGCACCTGGTCGGCCTGCCCCACGCGATCGTGGACGTGCTCGCCTTCGGTATCACCCTGATCCTGGTCACCTACCTGCACGTGATCTTCGGCGAGATGGTTCCCAAGAACGCCGCCGTGACCCTCGCCGCCCGCGGCGTGGCCCTCTGGATTGTGCCGACCCTGGTGACCTTCTCCAAGATCTTCGCCCCCGTAGTCGCCTTGCTGAACAACCTGTCGAATAAGCTGCTGGCGCTCATGAAGGTCGAAGGAAAGGATGAGGTCGCCTCCACCTTCACCCTGGGCGAGCTACAGACCATCGTGGCAACCTCAACCGCGGAAGGCACCGTGGAAGACGACGCCGGCGTGATTGAAAGCGCCCTCGAATTCACCGAGAAGGACGTCTACGAAATCATGGTGCCCGGCGATAAGCTCGTCACCCTGCCCTTCGGCAGCACCCCCGCCGAACTGGAACGCGCCGTGGCCCGCAACGGCTACTCCCGCTTCGTCATTACCGACAGCGACGGAACCTACATGGGCTACCTGCACGTGAAGGATGCCCTCGCCATCGCCCCCGAGCGGTTCGACGAGCCCTTCCCCTGGTACAAGCTACGTTCCCTGGACACGCTCACCCCGACCACCGATATTGACGATGCGCTCGCCTCCATGCAGCGTAGCCGAACCCATATCGCGCAGGTTATGGATGAACAGGGCGTAACCCTCGGCGTGGTCTTCCTCGAAGACGTGCTGGAGGAGCTCGTCGGCGAAATCAACGACACCACCCAGGATGCGGTGCGTGAGCGTGTACGCCGACAGCAGGCGCGCGAAGTCCAGTAATAAGCCCAGTAGCCGTATCGTGAGATATCCCGAATAAAACAGGGAAATCTTGAACACACAGCCCGCCCGATGCCCTCGTCAAGGAGGGCGCAGGGCGGGCTGTTTTGCGGTCAGAAACGGCTTATGGGTGTACCCAAGGGGCACTCTCAGACGGCGGGATGAAGCGGCAGTATAAAGTAGCGGTGGGGGAGCGCAGTAGGCTGAGCTAACTATCCCTGTTGCATAAGCTACTAACAGGGAAAAGGGTTGCCTAACAGCACCCAAATGACACCAATAAAGAGTTGTTTATACGGGTGTGCGCATGATGTAGTTAAGGAACCTACAGACTAGAACGAACCGAAAGAGAGCCCTCATGTCGCACCCGAAGATCACCCGCAAGCACTTCCTCACCGCAATGGGCTCACTCGCCGCGTCCTCCCTGCTGCTGGCAGGCTGCGCAACCGAGAACAGCACCTCCTCCGGTTCGTCCTCCTCGGCTGGCTCCAACAACGGCAAGGTGAAGGTCGTCGCCTCCACCGACGTCTACGCAGACATCGCCAAGCAGGTCGGCGGCGACTACATTGAGGTCACCGCACTCATCGCCTCCACCAGCACCGACCCCCACTCCTACGAAGCCACCAGCGCCGACCGCCTCAAGGCAAAGGACGCTTCCCTGATCGTCATCAACGGCGCAGGCTACGACCTGTTCCTCGAAGACCTCGCCGGCAAGGACAACGCCTCCCAGAAGATCGTGAACGCGGTCAAGGTCAGCGGCAAGCTCACCGACGCCGAATACACCCACCTGGTCGAGGACCACCGCGGCGGCGAACACCACGAAGACGGCGGCGACCACGCCCACGCACACGAGTTCAATGAGCACCTCTGGTACGACTTCGAAACCATGAAGAAGGTCGCCCAGAAGATCGCTGAAGAGCTCGCAGGCCTCGACTCCGCACACGCTGAGACGTTCCGCACCAACGCATCCACCTTCTCCAAGGAACTGGACGCACTGGACACCACCGCCAAAGCAATCGCCGGTGAAGGCAAGAAGTACCTGTCCACCGAGCCCGTGCCGGACTACCTGATTTCCTCCACCGGCGCAGAGAACGCAACCCCCAGCGAATTCGCTGAGGCAGCCGAAGCCGGCAACGACGTCCCCGCACTCGTCCTGAAGGAAACCAAGGACATGGTCACCGAGAAGAAGGTCCAGCTACTCGCCTACAACGAGCAGACCTCCACCTCCCAGACCAACGAGGTGCTGCAGGCAGCTAAGGACGCCTCGGTGAACTACGTATCCTTCACCGAAACCCTGCCGGAAAACACCAACTACCTGGCATGGATGAAGACCAACGTCAGCAACCTCGAAAAGGCGCTCTCCTAAGTGACTGACAACAATAACGGTGCCGCCCCCGCGATTTCCATTCGCGGGGGTAGCCTCGCTTTCGGGGCCCGCACCCTCTGGAAAGATCTAACCCTCGACATCGGCGCAGGCGAATACTTCGCCGTGCTCGGACCCAACGGCTCCGGCAAGTCCACCTTCCTCAAAGTCGTTCTCGGCTTGACCGGACTCAACGCCGGAGAAATCTCTGTGCTCGGCAAACCCGCACGTTTGGGCAACGCTGGCGTCGGCTACGTACCGCAGCAGAAGTCCATCCCCACCTCCACCCCGATGCGTGCCCGCGACCTCGTGGGACTTGGCGTGGACGGGCACCGCTGGGGCATCCGCCTGCACGGCCGCAAATACCGCGCCAAGGTTGACGAACTCCTCGAAGCCGTCGGCGCGACCGAATACGCGAACGTGCCGGTGGGGCTGCTCTCCGGCGGTGAGCAGCAGCGCCTGCGTATCGCCCAGGCGCTCGCGAACGACCCGAAGATTCTGCTGGCTGACGAGGCGCTACTCTCCCTGGATCTCAACCACCAGTACGCGGTGGCTGAGCTGATTCACCGGTTCAACCGTGAACGCGGCGTGGCGGTAGTGTTCGTGACCCACGAAATCAACCCCATCATTGAGCATGTGGATCGTGTGCTCTACCTGGCGAACGGTCGTTTCACGGTCGGCTCGGTGGAAGAGGTCATGACCAGCGAGACTCTCACCTCCCTGTACGGAACCCCGGTGAGCGTGCTCAAGTCTAATGGCCGTTACGTGGTGGTGGGTGAGACTCACGCCAGCGACCACTGCCATATTGAGGGCACCGACCAGAACATTCACGGCTCCCACCTGAAATCTGGTCTTTCTGAACCGCAGCGCACTCTACACCTTCCGGGAGGAACCACTCGATGACCATTCTTGCTTCCCTCCCCGCTCTGGCACCGGTTGCCGCCGCGCAGAACGATTTGCTCTCCCGTATCTTCGTTTTTGACCGCTACGGCGAGCTGCTGCAGATGCTGCAGAACTCCATTTTTGCTGGCGCTGTGCTAGGCCTTATTGGCGGTTTCGTCGGCATTTTCGTGATGATGCGCGACCATGCCTTTGCGGTGCACGGCGTCTCTGAAATGTCTTTCGCGGGTGCAGCCCTTGCCCTGTTGCTCGGCTATGACGTGGTGACCGGCTCCATGGTCGGTTCGATTGCCTCGGCTCTGCTGATTGCCTTTCTGGGTTCTAAAGCGAGCAATTCGAACTCGGTCATTGGTGCGCTCATGCCGTTCGGCCTGGGCTTGGGTATTCTCTTCCTCTCCCTGTACCAGGGCCGTAGCGCGAATAAGTTTGGTCTGCTGACCGGTCAGATCGTGTCCGTGGATGCCGACCAGCTGCACACCATGATTATTGGTGCGGTGGTTATTATTTCCCTGCTGGTGATGGTGTGGCGTCCGCTGAGCTTTGCTTCCCTGGACCCGGAGGTCGCGCGCGCTAAGGGCGTGCCGATGCGCTTCCTGTCCCTGGTGTTCATGGTGATTCTGGGTATTGCTGTGGCGCTGTCGGTGCAGGTGGTCGGTTCGCTGCTGGTGCTGGCGCTGCTGATTACTCCGGCGGCTGCGGCGATGCAGGTAACGGCATCTCCGGTACGCACCCTGATTCTGTCGGTGCTGTTTGCGGAGGCGTCTATTGTGGGCGGTATTCTGCTGGCTCTTGCCGGTTCGCTGCCGATTAGCCCCTACGTGACCAGTATTTCCTTCCTGATTTACGTGGTGTGCCGTGTGATTGGTGGCGTGAAGCGCCGCCATAGCGCGTCGGGCCGCCAGCTGGCTGAGAAGGCATAAGACCTATAGAAAGAGCCCCACCTCGGGAATGAGGTGGGGCTCTTTCGTTGTCGTGCTGTGTTAGCGCTACGGGTCATGTACCCGGTGCGCAATGCGGGCTCAACCTGTGTGGCGTTGTGTTGCCTTGTCCTGATGCCCTGTGTGTCGTGCTGTAGCGGCGTCGAAAATCTTTGAAGGCGCCGTATCCTTCGTTGAGAAGGTTTTCCCCGGTGGGGGAGAGCTCCTCAGAATGAGGGGCTTAGAGGTTGCGGCTTAGCCTGCAACGTTAGCGTGCAGCGCCGCCCTGCGATTCTTCCTCGCGACGTGCCAAAGTGCAGTCCGGGCAGTAACCGGTCACTTCAACCACGTGCTCCAGCTCCGAGAAGCCGTGCTGCTTACCCATAGCCAGTGCCCAGTCCTCGAGGGCGGGTGCTTCTAGCTCAATGGCGGTGCCGCATCGGCGGCAGAGCAGGTGGTGGTGGTGATCTTTCACCCGGCAGTGGCGGTACAGGGTCTCACCCTCAACGCCCTTGACCGAGTCGAGCTCACCGGCGTTAGCCAGCGACTGCAGCACGCGGTAGGTGGTTGCGAGAGAGACCTGTTCCTTGCGGTTCGCGAGGGTCAGGTGCAGATCCTGTGCTGAGATGAAATCGCCGAGCTCTTCCATGGTCGCCTTGATGATGCGACGCTGGCGGGTATTTCGGGCTTCGGCGGGCTTCGTAATTCTCCGTACGGGAATATGAGTGTCCATTGCTGAACCTTTCGGGGCGGAAATCCGTCCCATTGTGTGGTCGATCTTGTCTTACGACTTTACACTAGAGGCGTTCAAAAGGTGGTTGATTTGCGCTTTATCTCAAAAATTGAAGTCATCAACAGGCACGAATGAGGGTTAACGGTAGACTAAAACTATGAAAATGACGAAGTACACCCACTCATGTATCCGCCTTGAGAATGAGGGGCGCACCCTCGTTCTTGACCCCGGCAACTTTGCTGCAGAAGGCGAACACGCCACCGCGCTGGAAGGCGCCGATTACCTGTTCGTGACCCACGCGCATCCGGACCATTTTGACGGCCCGTCGGTGCTGCCGCTGATTGCTCAGCGTGCCGAGTCGCAGACCCCGTTGAAGATTTGGGCTCCCGAGGCTGTTGCCCAGGTCATTAAGGAGGCTGTGCCCGCTGCCGAGGTTACCGTTGTTTCCTCTGATTCTGAGTTCAGCATCCCCGGTTTTGAGGTGAAGACCTACGGCGGTCAGCACGCCCTGATTCACCCGCTGATTCAGACCATCGCCAATGTCGGTTACCTGATTAACGGTGCCTTGTACCACCCGGGTGACTCGCTGGTGGTTCCTCACCGCGTGCGTGCGAATACCGTTCTGGTGCCGATTCACGCGCCCTGGTCGAAGGTTCAGGAAGTCATTGATTTTGTGATTGCGACCGGCGCTCAGCGTGTGGTTCCGATTCACAATGGCATGATTAACCAGAACGGCACCGGCATTATTGAGGGTCTGGTGACGAACTTCGGCGCGAAGTACGGCACTGAGCTGAAGCACCTGAACCCCGGTGAGAGCATTGAGATTGAGGCGTAAGCCTGACCGTTGAGCTTCAAACGTGCCGGTGACGGCGCATGAAGGAGATTATTGTGAGCACGATTTTTACCAAGATTATTGAGGGTGAGATTCCCGGCCGCTTCGTCTGGAAGGACGAGCACTGCGTCGCCTTCCTGGACATCATGCCCCTGTCGGAAGGTCACCTGCTGCTCGTTCCCCGCGCAGAGATTGACCGTTGGCCCGACCTGCCGGCTGAGCTGGCGGCGCACCTGTTCGCTGTGGCGCACAAGATTTCTGGTGCCCTGGATCAGGCGTTTGATAAGGACCGTGTGGCTCTGATGATTGCGGGCTTCGACGTTCCGCACACCCACATCCACCTGTTCCCGGCTGACGGCATGGCTGACTACGATCCCGCTAACGCGAAGAAGGATGCTACCGCCGAAGAGCTGGATGCGGCTGCTGAGAAGGTGCGTGCTGCCCTGCGCGAGCGCGGCCACGGCGAGTTCGTGCCGGAGGCATAAGCGCCCTTTACAGCGTGTATAAACACGACAGCGCGTATAACCACGAAGGAGCCGCCCTCTACAGATTTGTAGAGGGCGGCTCCTTCGTTGCTATATCCCGTTGCCATATCCCGGTGGGAAAGAAGCTTAGTGCTTTTCAGCCTTGGAGATCTGCTCAGCCAGGTCCTCGGGGGAGAGGTTAGCGGAGGAGAACTCGGGGGTCAGCGGCAGGTGCAGCTGCAGGCCGGTACCGGGGCAAATCTCGACCTTTGCCGAGCGCAGCTTGAAGTCGACCACGTGGCCGCCCTGAACGCGCTCATCATCGATAAAGTGGGCGTGGCAGCCGGGCACCGAGATGCCCTGCTCGTAGATCGGGGTGCGGAAGCCAACAATCGTGCCGGTTACGTTATCGAACTGGACAATGTCCTCATTCTCGGTGGCCGCAACCATCTTCGGGTAGGGCTTCTCCTGCTTGATGACGGTGCGGGTGCGGACCCATTCGAACTCGCCGTAAATCTTGATGGCGTACATGTAGTTCTTGGAGACGGTGAAGTCATCCAGAATCTGCGAGGCAGACTTACGGAGTAGGTTATGCGGTAGTTCGCGCTTAATCATGGGCACGAAGTTGGTGACCACGGCGTAGGGGGTCTGCTGGCGCAGGTCGGGCAGGGATACGGAGCCGTCGTGGCGCACCTGGTAGCAGACGCCGTCGAGGACGACCATTTCGCCGTCGAGGCCGTTGAAGGTACCCACACCGAAGTTGCCGTGGCTCAGAAGCTCACCGATGGTCATCTCGCCATCGTAGATGCCGTCCAGCAGCTGGGACATGAGGCCGGTCTGAAAAACTTCGTTACGGAAAACAGTTTCACCGTTTAGGATGGTCGGCTGATATGCCATGAGATTTCTCCTCGTTACAGTGGATGCGGCGTCAGACGGGTCGGTCGGTCATCGGCGATACTCGCCCTAGCTGATGCTAAAAAGGGGAAGGGCGGCGGGGAGAACACGGCGTTGTGATGTCGTTTCTCTAGGAATTCGTAGGTGCCGCCGGCCGGGCGCACGCACTTTCATTGTACGCCCGTGCAGGAAGAACCCCGGGACTAGCGGGTACAACATCTTATGATGTGGCCTCTAGAGTGCTGAAAGCAGTCAACTGCACAAGGGCATAAAAATAGACTGGCGTTCCCTCCGGTTGCACGACAAAAAGGGAGGGAACGCCAGCACCAACAGCTTAGCCCTTAGAGCCGCTCTAAGCGCAACTAAGATACACGAGGCTCAACGAAGCAGAAAAATATTGGACACGTACTGTCGCCAAAAGTGCTACAGCAAGATAGAAATCCGTAGAGATATGCCCGAGCACACAACAACGACCCATACGTTCCCAGAGGAACATATAGGCCGTTGCCTGTTCTCCAGAACGCACCCCCTACAAGGGGCACCGTTCAGGAAGAAAGATTAGACGCCGTAGTACAGCTGGTACTCAAGCGGGTGCGGAACCAGCGAGAGCGGCTCCAGCTCGTTCTTACGCTTGTAGTCAATCCAAGCCTGAATCAGGTCCTCGGTGAAGACGCCGCCCTCGAGCAGGAAGTCGTGGTCAGCCTCCAGAGCCGCCAGAGCTTCCTCCAGGTTAGCCGGAGCCTTCTTGATGTCCTTAGCCTCTTCAGCGGGCAGCTCGTACAGGTCCTTATCGATCGGTGCCGGCGGCTCAATGCGGTTACGGATACCGTCCAGACCAGCCATCAGCTGAGCAGCAAACGCGAAGTAGGGGTTAGCGGAGGGGTCCGGTGCACGGAACTCCAGACGCTTAGCCTTCGGGTTGGTGCCGGTAATCGGGATGCGGATACCGGCGGAACGGTTACCCTGCGAGTACACCATGTTGATGGGAGCCTCGTAGCCGGGAACCAGACGCTTGTAAGAGTTCACGGTCGGGTTGGTGAACGCCAGAACAGCGGAGGAGTGCTCAATCAGACCGCCAATGTACCAGCGTGCGGTGTCAGAGAGGTTAGCGTAGCCGCGCTCGTCGTAGAAGAGGGGCTCGCCGTCCTGCCACAGCGACTGGTGGCAGTGCATACCGGAGCCGTTGTCACCGAACACGGGCTTGGGCATGAAGGTCACGGACTTGCCCCATGCGTCTGCGGTGCCCTTGATGACGTACTTGAACTTCAGCAGGTCGTCAGCAGCCTTGGTGAGGGTGTCGAACTTGTAGTTGATTTCTGCCTGGCCGGCTGCGCCCACCTCGTGGTGGCTACGCTCAACCTCAAGGCCGACCTCGTCCATTGCTACGCACATTGCGTCACGCAGGTCAGCCTGCTTGTCGACGGGGGAGACGGGGAAGTAGCCGCCCTTGACGGGGGTCTTGTTGCCCAGGTTGCCGCCCTCTTCCTTGCGGCCGGTGTTCCAGGGAGCCTCATCGGAGTCAATCTTGTAGAACACGGAGTTCGGCTCGACCTGGTAGCGGACATCCTCGAAGACGAAGAATTCAGCCTCGGATGCGAAGAACGCGGTGTCTGCAATGCCGGTGGACTGCAGGTACGCCTCGGCGCGCTCAGCGACGCCGCGGGGGTCACGGTGGTAGGGCTCGCCGGTGCGGGGGTTCACGATGGAGCAGATGATGACCAGGGTCTTCTCAATGCGGAAGGGGTCAACGTACGCAGACTGAACGTCGGGAATCAGCTGCATGTCGGACTCTGCAATGCCCTGGAAGCCGCGAATGGAGGAGCCATCAAAAAGCTGGCCGTTGACGAAGAAATCGTCATCAATCGCCTTAGCGGGCAGGTTGAAGTGCTGCTGCACACCGGGCATGTCGGTGAATCGGATATCAACGAAGACTACTTCTTCGTTCTTGATAAAGTCGAGAACTTCCTGGGGGCTGGTAAACATGAGGACTGCTCCTTGTTCGACTGACGGTGCAGGAGGGTATCTTCCCTCATCACATTCAGTCTTTGGTTTAGTTTTTGGCCGCGGGCAAAACCCTGTGACATATCAAGCATAGTGGTTATTTTTTGCGCGTGCGTGACTATCGTGTTTCGGTAATGTTACAAATCCTGGAAAGGAGTTACATCTTGGTTGCCTCACGACACGCAGTGCAGATGCTAACGCCCTCAGTAGAGTCAGTAGCAAAGCCAGTAGCAATGCCCTCAGCAACGCAATAACCGGGTATAACAAAAGGCTCCGACCCTCCCCACACGGGAAGAGCCGGAGCCTTCAAAACCTTATATCAGCGTCTCGCTTAGCGGCCGCGCATCGCACGACGGTCGGGGCGTGCACGCATCGGGTCAACACCCTTCGGCAGACCATTCATCGGGTTACGCATAGTGTTCAGAGTGCTCAGGCGACCAGAAACAACCTGCATCTCCTGCTGAGTCAGAGCCTTCGGAAGCTTGTTCATAGTCTTCACAACGTCCTTGAGCTCAACCTGACCCTCATCGTGACCGGTCTCAATCACATGAACCGGCACACCGGGAGCCACACGGTTCAGGTGCTTCTTCTCAGTGTTCACCAGCGAGTTCACGCGGCTGTGAGGGCCCTCGGTCACCAGCACAATACCGGGACGGCCCAGCGCACGGAACACCAGATCCTGGTTGCGGTTTGCAGCAACGGGCTGCTCCTCAACAATCCAACCGCGGCGCACCGAGTTCATCGCCGCACCACTACGACCGGGCTGGTTCTCAATCTGAGCAAAAGCCGCAGTCTGCGCGCGGCGACCCAGCAGAAGCATCGCCACAATAGCGGCAACGCCCAGACCCAGAATCAGGAAAGTAATCCAGTTACCCAGGGCAATACCGATGAGGAGGAAAACCAAAAGGGTACCCAGAGCCGACAGACTCAGAATCCAACCGATATTCGGGTCGGACTTCTTGGTCATCTGGTAGACCTGCTTCATCTGGGCGAAAGTGCCCGGAGTGCGTTCCTTCTTCTTTTTCTTCTCTTCGCGCTTATCTGCCACGATTCTTCCTCGGCTGGTTCTTCCGCGGCCCCGAGAAGCGCCTCAAACGCTCACGGAACCATAGTGACGTAACGATGCAGTGTATGCCTGCAATTTTTCTAGTTTACCCTACCCGCACAAGGGACGGGGCATAAGGGGAGGCTCCCCGAACACCGGACGAACACCGGGTTCGAGGAGCCTCAACGCTCTCAGAAAGATTCTGAAAAGGCTTAGTAGCCCGCAGCCACCAGGGAGGAGGCTTCCTGCAGGGCTGCACCCTCACCCTCAATGTGGGCAAGGTTCTCAGGGATCGGGTAGCCGTTCTTACGCATTGCACGAGCCCACAGGCGACCTGCACGGTACGAAGAACGAACCATCGGGCCCGCCATAACGCCAGCGAAACCAATCTCCTCAGCCATGTTCGCAAAATCCACGAACTGCTGCGGCTTCACCCAACGCTCAATCGGGTGGAAGAGCGGGCCGGGGCGCAGGTACTGGGTGAGGGTAATGATGTCACAGCCAGCATCGTGCAGATCGCACAGCGCCTCGTAAATCTCGTCATCGGTCTCGCCCATACCCAGAATCAGGTTGGACTTGGTGACCATGCCGCCTTCCTTAGCCTGGGTAATAACATCCAGGGAACGCTCGTAACGGAACGCCGGGCGAATCTGACGGAAGATACGGGGGACGGTCTCCAAGTTGTGAGCGAACACCTCAGGCTTAGCGTCAATCACCTTCTGAACATGCTCGGGAACACCCTTGAAGTCGGGCACGAGCATCTCAACGCCGGTGTTCGGGCACATCTTGTGAATCTGGCGGGTGGTCTCTGCGTACAGCCACGCACCGCCGTCTTCCAGATCGTCACGAGCAACACCGGTCACGGTTGCGTAACGCAGACCCATGACCTTCACGTTCTTAGCAACCTTGAACGGCTCAGCGTAATCAACAGCGACGGGCTTGCCGGTCGCAATATTGCAGAAGTCGCAACGGCGGGTGCACTCGGAGCCACCAATCAGGTAGGTTGCCTCACGGTCTTCCCAACACTCGTAAATATTGGGGCAGCCAGCCTCTTCACACACGGTGTGCAGACCCTGACCGCGAGCCAGCTCGCGCATCTCGTTGTATTCGGGGCCAACGATAGCTTTGGTCTTAATCCAGTGAGGCTTCTTCTCAATGGGAACCTCAGCGTTGCGGGCCTCCACACGCAGTAGCTTGCGTCCTTCAGGTGCGGTACTCAAAAGTTTTCTCCTTGGTCTCGGTGTGCCCTCTGTACAGGTGGGCCACCTTCTATTTTACGCCCGCTCAGGCGTAGGTGAAACTGATGTTCGTATATGACGAACAAGCCCGGATGCGCGGCTCGTTCAGCGCCTCTCGGCTGTACCTAGCTCCGGTGTCCAGGCTCCGGTGTTTAGTCCTGCGCCGCGACGGGCTCGAAGGACTCCGCCAGACGGTCCTGATACTTCAGAAGCTCCGCCTCCAGCGGCTCCAAAATATCGGCGGGGGTGACGGTGCGGCCCAGCTGCTCCGAAATGGTGGTAACACCCGCATCGCTAATACCGCAGGGAATGAACTGCTGGAAAGGTGCAGTGTCATTGCAGCAGTTAATCGCGAAGCCGTGCATGGTGGTGTTACGCGAAACGCGCATGCCCAGTGCCGCGATCTTCTTGTCCTGGGTGACGCCGTCGCCCAGAATCCACACGCCGCTACGACCCTCAACGCGCTCACCCTTAATGCCCAGACCAGCCAGGACGTTAATGATGATTTCCTCGATGATGCGCACATACGCCACCACATCAATGGGCTCGGGCAGACGCAGAATCGGGTAACCGGTCAGCTGGCCGGGGCCGTGCCAGGTCAGCTTGCCGCCGCGGTCAATCTTGACGACGGGGGTGGACTTGTCTGCGGGGTACTCGTGATCTTCGGTACGTTTACCGGCGGTAATCACTGCCTCGTGCTCAAGTAGAAGAATCGTATTCTGGCGGGTGCGGTTAGCCACCTCATCGTGGATGCGGTACTGCTCATCCAAGCACTCAACGTAGTTCACATAATTCGGGGCGAAGCCCACGCGTTCAATCGTCACAGACATACTTTCTACCTTAGTACTGCTAGTGGAGGGAAGGAAATTAGGGCGCCCTGAATCACGTGATGAGCGAACACGCCGGAATGTTATATGAGAGTGTACTCAGGGGTAGGAGAGTTGAAGAGGTTGATAAATACCTGAATTAACCTATAGGATTCTTTGGAGTACTTGAAGTATTTTAGTGTGCTTAAAGATATTATTTGATGCAGTTTGATAACATGATGGTATGAGAAGCAAAGAAGCACACGTTCTGGAAAGCATCGCAAACCCGGCTCTGCCCACCCTGCAGATTGTCGAGTACCGGGGCGAAACCACCGAGGGCGCACCCGCCGTACCCTCTGCGCACCCCGGACGCTACACCCTGCGCACCATTCCCCAGCCTGCCCTGTCCGCTCCCGCTCTGCGGTCGGCAGCCAACGGGTACGGATTCGAGGAAAACACGGATGTATCCGCTCAGCGGCACGCCCAGACCCCGCAGGTAGCCGCCGCCCTACGTAACGCGCCCGGACTCGCCAAGCTCCACGCCGTTACTGGTGAGAGCACCGATAGCGCCAATCAGCTGTGCCTCTGGTACGAGCCCCTCGATGCGGGCACCCTTGACAAGCTCCTGCGCGCTCGCACCCTGACACCCGCCGAGCTCATGACCCTGGCGCGAACCCTGCACCGGGCGCTCGGCAGCCTCAAAAAGGTGGGGGAGGGGCGCGCCGAACTAAGCGCCGAATACATCGCTCTGAGCGCCGCCGGAGTGCCCAAACTCCTGCTACCTGACGCTGTCTACCGTGAAGCGGCCCCTCAAGATACGGAACAGCTCACCGCCGCTCGGGGCAACTACGCACGCTCCGCAGCAGCCCTGCTCTGGCAAGCCGCCTGCGGGCACGCGCCGGAACCCTCCACCGCCCGCGTACCCCTCTCACTGCGCATGGATTCACAGCGCATGGGAGCGGGCGGTATTGCAACCAATGGGGCGCCCAGTAGCGAGTGGATTGAGCGCCTCGGCAGAGCCCTCGAATACCTGCTGGACGCACCTGCCCAGGAGGCGGCGCTCGCAGGGCTCAGCTCCGTGGTCGCCCTGGCGGAGGAGGTGCCGCCTCGCCCGCTCAACGTCTACCTGAGCTGTTCAGAACGAGCCCGCGCCCTCATTCCCGCAGCTGTGGAGCCCGCGCCGGTACAGAAGCTCTCAAAGGCGCAGAAGGCTCAACGCTACCTGGCAGAGCATCTGCCTCGCGTGAAGAAGCCGGGCGTGAAGAAATCGGGGCGCGCAGCTACCGCAGGTTCTAAGCCGTTGAGCCCCACTGTGAGCCCCACGGCAAGCTTCGCAAAGACTGCGCCGCCCGCTCTAAAGAACGCAGATGCGACGGGCACATCCCGCCTGACGGTGCTACGCGGTGCTTTCGCCCGCCCCTCCGCGCGCCTGGGACTGGCTGCACGCCTGGGACTCGCCGCGCTCGCACTGGGGGCTATTGCGCTGCCTCTCGGGTTCACCCTCTACGGGCAGAACGCCCCGGCAACGGCGCAGCCCGTATCCGCTCAATCTGTGAACGCAGCGGGGGAGCATGAGCCCGGCGGCACGGAAACACAGGATCAGAGCGCGCAGGATACAGCCGCACAGGATAAAAGCGCTCAGGGCGATCAGATTCTACGAGCCCTCATCGACCAGCGAAACCAAGAACGCCGTGCTCGAGGCGGTGCAGAGCTCACCCTAGACACCGCAGAAGAACTCAGTCGCGACAGCGAGAATATCCGCGTGATGGCGGTAGTCTCTGCGCCCGGCTACCGCGCCGATAAAACCGAGCAGGAAGCCCGCAAACTCAGCGAAGAAAACGGCGTCACCCGCCAGAAAGTCATCTTCGACCTGCACCGTGGGGAGAAAGGCTGGGAGATAGCCCGCGCCGAACCCGTCCCTGCATAGCTGAAGCTGACGCTGTATAGCTGACGCTGTAGAAACGCGGACACAACAAAAGGCGGCGGCCCCACCCACCGAAGTGGATGGAACCGCCGCCTTTTTGCTCACCGTCCGGGAAAACCCGGAGAGCTACGCTCGGTTACCCATCAGGGCACCGCCACAAGGAAACTTCCTTGAATCTATGCAGGTCTTAGAGGCCCAGCTCAGACTCGAAGTTTGCCTCCTCCAGGCGGGTCTTGAGGGTGTGCAGGAAGCGACCAGCGTCCGCACCGTCGACCACGCGGTGATCGTAGGTGAGGGACAGGTAGCACATGGAGCGGATAGCGATAACGTCGTTACCGTCAACATCCTTAACAACCATGGGGCGCTTCACGATGGAACCGGTGCCGAGGATTGCAACGTTCGGCTGGTTGATGATCGGGGTGTCGAACAGTGCACCGAAGGAACCAATGTTGGTGATGGTGAAGGTCGAACCCGACAGCTCCTCGGGGGAGATGTCGCCGGTACGTGCACGGCCACCCAGGTCGCCAATAGCCTTTGCCAGGCCAGCAATGCCCAGGTCAGAAGCGTTCTTGATGACGGGAACCAGCAGACCCTTGGGGGTGTCCACAGCAATAGCGATGTTCTCGGAGCCGTGGTAAGTGATCTGCTTGTAGTCTTCGGTCATGGAAGCGTTCAGAGCGGGGTGCTGCTGCAGAGCCTCAGCGGATGCCTGGACGAAGAAGGGCAGGAAGGTCAGCTTAGCGCCCTCACGAGCAGCGAAGCCGTCCTTAGCCTTTGCACGCAGCTGAACGATGCGGGTCACGTCAACCTCGGTGACCTGGGTCAGCTGGGTGGAGATGTCCAGGGACTCACGCATACGCTTTGCAATAACCTGGCGGATACGTGCGGTCTTCTCGACGGTGCCACGCTTGGGGGAAACCTCGAAGGTGTGCGGTGCCTTTGCGGAACCAGCAGCCGGAGCAGCAGCTGCAGCGGGAGCAGCAGCGGCGGGAGCAGCGGAACCCTTAGCAGCGATAGCAGCCTGAACATCCTGCTTGCGGATGCGGCCACCAACACCGGTGCCCTTGACGGTGGACAGGTCGATGCCGTTGTCCTTAGCGAGCTTACGGACCAGCGGGGTCACGTATGCTTCGCCCTCAGCAGCTGCCGGAGCGGCAGGTGCAGCGGGAGCTGCAGGAGCTGCAGGAGCTGCGGGTGCAGCGGGTGCAGCCGGAGCAGCAGCGGGTGCTGCAGGAGCTGCGGGAGCCTCAGCAACCGGAGCGGGAGCAGCCGGTGCAGCAGCAGCGGAAGCGTCGCCGATGATAGCCAGAACCTGGCCAACCTCTGCGTCCTCATCCTCGGGGATGCGGATCTCGAGCAGGGTACCTGCTACGGGGGAGGGAACCTCGGTGTCAACCTTGTCGGTGGAAACCTCAACCAGGGGCTCGTCAACCTCAACCTGCTCGCCAACTTCCTTCAGCCAGCGGGTAACGGTGCCCTCGGTGACGGACTCGCCCAGTGCGGGCAGTACGACCTCGATGCCTGCAGCAGCAGCTGCGGGAGCAGCCTGAGCAGCAGCGGGTGCAGCGGGAGCCTCAGCAACCGGAGCGGGAGCTGCGGGAGCCTCAGCAGCTGCGGGAGCAGCCGGAGCAGCAGCGCCGGAACCGTCGCCAATGATAGCCAGAGCAGCGCCAACCTCGACGTCCTCGTCCTCGGGGACGAGAATCTGCTCAACAACGCCTGCTACGGGGGAGGGAACCTCGGTGTCAACCTTGTCGGTGGAAACCTCAACCAGGGGTGCGTCAACCTCAATGGTGTCGCCGACCTCAACGAGCCAGCGGGTAACGGTACCCTCGGTCACGGACTCGCCCAGTGCGGGCAGTACTACGGTGTGGGACATAATCTTTCCCGTTCTCCTTGTGAATGCTTGAACTAGAAAAATGTGAGCGGCGACCCGGATGCGCGCCGTATGCGTCAAAGCACGTCGACGCGCATCCAGATAGGGGCGTTGTTCAGCGGACACGCCCGGCAACCGCTAACGACCAACGGTCGTCAATACTAAGCTGACGCGCTAACGCCAGTCAGCAAAATTTATGCGCTGTGCAGCGGGGTGCCGTTCAGGACCATTGCAGCCTCACCCAGGGACTCGTTCTGAGTCGGGTGTGCGTGGATGAACTTAGCGACGTCCTCGGGGAATGCTTCCCAAGCAACCCACATCTGAGCCTCACCAATCTGCTCACCCATACGCTTACCAATAGCGTGAACACCAACGATGGGACCGTCCTTCTGGCGGACAACCTTCACGATACCGGTAGCACCGAGGATAGCGGACTTGCCGTTACCAGCCAGGTTGTACTCAGCGGTCTCAACGTTCTCAGCGCCGAACTTCTCCTTAGCCTTGGGCTCGGAGTAACCAACGGAAGCGATCTCCGGGTCACAGAAGGTGACCTTGGGGATGTTCACGTCTTCAACGATGGAGGGGTTCAGGCCAGCGATTTCCTCAGCAACGAAGATACCCTGCTGGTAACCGCGGTGAGCCAGCTGAACGCCGGGGACGATGTCGCCAACAGCGTAGATGTTGCCAACGCCGGTGTGCAGGCGCTCGTTAGCCAGGACGAAGCCGCGATCCATGGGGATGCCCTGCTCCTCGTAGCCCATGTTTGCGGTGTTCGGGCCACGACCAACAGCGACCAGAACGATCTCTGCCTCGAAGACCTTGCCGTCAGCCAGGGTGACCTTAGCACCGTTAGCGTCCTGCTCAACCTTCTCGAAGAGGGTGCCGGTGTTGAACTTGATGCCGCGCTTCTTGAACGCACGCTCCAGAACCTTGATGATTGCCGGGTCCTCGTTGGGAACCAGGTTCGGCAGGCCCTCGATGATGGTGACGTCAACGCCCATAGCGTTCCACATGGATGCGAACTCGCAACCAATCACGCCGCCGCCGAGCACGATAGCGCTCTTGGGCAGGTAGTCCATCTCCAGTGCCTCAGTGGAGGTCAGAACGCGACCCTCAATGGGCAGACCGAAGGTCTTGGAGACCGAGCCGGATGCCAGGATAATGTTCTTACCCTTGTACTCAACACCACCGACGGTGATGGTGTCCTGAGCGGTCAGCTTACCCTCGCCGGGGATAACCTCTACGCCCTTCATCTTCAGCAGGCCTGCAAGACCCTTGAACTTACCGGAGACGATGCCGTCCTTGTAATCGCGAACCTTGCCCATTTCGATGGACTGCAGCACAGCGTTAACGCCAACCTTGGACGCCTCGCGTGCCTCTTCAGCCAGCTCAGCAGCGTGCAGGTACGCCTTGGTGGGGATACAGCCGGTGTGCAGGCAGGTGCCGCCGACCTTTTCCTTCTCGATCAGGCCGACGGTGAAGCCTAGCTGGCGTGCGCGAATAGCTGCAGAGTAGCCAGCGGAACCGCCGCCGAGGATGAGGATGTCGAATTCTTGAGCCACGATATTGCTCCCTTGCATAGTTGTTGGGGCTAAAGACCCCTGCAATGAGTTCTTTACCAATTTATTGGTAGGTTTCCCAGCATGCGCGAAAGGCCCGCGACTTACAAAAAATCGCGCGCCCCTCCGCGTACGCAGAAAAACACTTAATACAACAATACCCCCGTTGAAGGTCGTTTAAGTTCACTCAGGGCGGTTTTAGCCGATTAATCGCCCAAACACCCCAAATTTTTCACCACGCAAGAAAAGCGGCGCGTCATAGAACAACCAGATGGCAGGGAACAGTCAGATGGCAGGACCACCACCTCGGTCGCACTGAACCGGTCAAGAACAGAACCAGTCAAGAACAGATGCAGAGGAGGGCACCCCGGTAGGAATACCGAGAAGCCCTCCTCAGATCAGCTCTATGCTGGCGGATGTCTATGCTGGTGGATGCGCACGGACACGTACCTAGTGATGCCGCGCGCCCAGTAAAGCTACAGGCTACTTAGCGTAGGACTGGATGAAGTTCACCAGGGTAGCGGTACCGAAGCCGGTACCCTCCTTCGGGGTGAAGCCGTAGGGAGCCTCTTCGTTGAACGCGGGGCCCGCAATATCCAGGTGAGCCCAGGGGATGCCCTCGCCCACGAACTCCTTCAGGAACAGACCCGCAGTCAGGGCGCCACCGTAGCGGGAACCAATGTTCTTAATATCAGCAACGGGGGACTCCAGGCTCTTACGCAGGTAGGACTCCAGCGGCATCGGCCAGTACGCCTCACCCGCAGCAGCACCGGCTGCAATCACGCGGTCACGAATCTCCTCGTCACCGAGCAGAGCCGCAGTGCGCAGACCCAGAGCAGCCATAGCGGCACCGGTCAGAGTAGCGATATCCAGGATGACGTCCGGGTTCGATTCAGAAGCCAGAGCAATACCATCAGCCATGACCAGGCGGCCCTCAGCGTCAGTGTTCAGAACCTCAACGGTACGACCATCACGCATGGTGATGACGTCCTCCGGGCGCAGAGCGTGACCGCCGGGCATGTTCTCAGCCAGGCACAGGTAACCGGTCACAGCAACCGGAACGTCCAGTTCAGCAGAAGCAAGCACAGCGTTCAGAACGGATGCGGCACCCGCCATATCGCACTTCATGGTCATCATCGAAGCGGCAGGCTTCAGCGAGTTACCACCGGTATCGAAAGTAATGCCCTTACCGACCAGAGCAACGTGAGCCTTCGGGTTCTCCGGGGTGTACTTCACAACGGCAAGAACCGGCTTGCGAGGCGAACCCTGACCAACACCGGAAATGCCGCCGAAGCCCTCCTCAGCCAGGCGATCGTGGTGGAACAGCTCAATCTCAATATTTGCGTAATCCTCAGCGACCTCAGCAGCGAACTCAGCGAAAGTCTCCGGGTACAGGTGCGACGGAGGCAGGTTCACCAGGCGGCGAGCATCCTTAGCGGTCTCACCCAGAACCAGGGCGTGAACCAGAGCCTCCTCAGCCTCTTCCTGGTCAATCGAGGAAACAATCAGAATGGACTCGATTTCTTCCTTGATCGAATCCTTGGTCTTGAAACGCAGACCCTCTTCAATGAAGTTGCCCAGCACAGCGCCGTGAGCAATAGCCTCAATTTCCTCTACCGAAGAAACGCCGAAATCGAAAGCGACCTCCTCAGCAGAACCAACCAGCTGACGAGCCGCAGAACCAGCCGCGTAACGCAGAGCATCCAGGCGCTCCTGACCCTCAGCAGTATCAGAGCCCAGACCCGCCAGCGCCACAATGCCGGCGCCGGTGTCCTCAAGGCCGGGCAGACGCAGCAGCTGATCGGGGGCACCCGAGGCGCCCAGCGCCTCCAGCAGCTCGTTAATACCCTCAACAGAGTCCTCAGACAGGGAGCTCGGTGCCAGGTACGCACCGTCCGAACCCTTCAGAACGCCCAGAACCAGAACGTCAGCTTCGAGCGCTTCAAGGTCGGTGCTGTGAATAGACAGAGACAGAGACATCGTTACTCCTTTGCGTATGTCTTCTCAAAATAGTCGGGGCACATCCTCGCGCCCGAAAAACTCAACTGTAGGCCCTCGAAGAGTGAGGATGAATACCGCCGCGCAAAGCCGCGCGGACTACTGCTTCTACTCTACACGGATATGTAAGAGGGCGTGAGGTTCAGCTCTCACCCCGAACAGCTGGCAGAACAGAAAACACACAAGAAGCCGAGCTGTAGCGTCTTAAGAACGTAGACGAGACACCAAACAAGTTCACCTACTGCGAGAAAAGCCCACACGCTGTCGAGACAGGGCAGTAGTGGCATAAAATGAAAGACTACGGAAAGCGTCAGATAACAGAAGACGCCCCTTCGCCCCAACACCTCGGGTGCCGGCAGAAAACGCTAAGCCCCCCCGAACGCGGCGCGAACCAGACAGAAGTGAGGAGGCGTAATGCTCAACCCCGAAGATCTCTACTTAGCCAACACCAAAATATTGGACGACCCCAGGATGCACGGGCTAACCCTCGTCATCGCCCTCTCCAGCCCGCAAGACGCAGGCTCCACCGCCGGCCAGCTCGGACAGGTGCTACTCAGCGAACTCAAAAACATTGAAATCGTCGAGTTCGACAGCGACCAGCTGCACGACTACCGTGCCCGCCGCCCCTACATTCGCTACGAAAAAGACCATTTCGAAACGCCGCAATACCCGCAGCTGAAGCTCTACGCCGTAGAAGATAGCCTCGACAAGCCGTTCCTGCTGCTCACCGGTGCCGAACCGGATCTGCAGTGGCAGCGCTTCGAAAAGGCGGTGCTGACCATCGCCCAGCGGGTCAAGCCATCCCTGGTCGTGCTGGTCTCCGCATTCCCCATGCCGGTGCCGCACACCCGCCCCTTCCCGATTACCGCGCACGGTTCCCGCAAGGACCTGATTCACGGCATCTCCCCGTGGAAGCCCAGCGCGGACGTGCACGCGACCGTCACCAACCTGTTGGAAGTGCTCTTCACCGAAAACGGAATCGACACCGTCGGCTTCGGCGTGAACATTCCCCAGTACATTTCGGAGGCGGACCTGCCGCAGGGCACCCTCACCGCCCTCGAACACGTGGGCATGGCGGCGCACCTCTCGCTACCCACCGAGAACCTGCGCGAAGCCGCACGCCACGTGCACAGCCAGATCAACGATCAGGTCAAGCAGAACCCCGAAATCGGTCGCATGATCACGGCCATGG
The DNA here is from genome assembly GCF_001810515.1 of Rothia sp. HMSC075F09. Taxonomy (NCBI): domain Bacteria; kingdom Bacillati; phylum Actinomycetota; class Actinomycetes; order Micrococcales; family Micrococcaceae; genus Rothia; species Rothia sp. HMSC075F09. Next base: position 30,056 of record NZ_KV801794.1, on the reverse strand, counting down.
AAGAGAACTACGACGAGAACTTCCGCACCTCCGATATTGCGATTCCCCTCTCGCGACGCGACGCGCACAACGTGCCCAGCCGCGACGAGATTGGTGCGCTCTTCGAGCGGTTCCTCGACGAACAATAGATGTGGGCGAACAATAGGTGCGCGCAATAGGGGATACCGTCCGTCGGATACCGCCCGCCAGATAGTGCGTGCCAGATAGTGCGTGACAAATTATGACGCGGCACCCCGCGCCGCTGTGGACAAACCTCGGCGCACAAACGAACAATACGAATAAATCTGTGGAACCAACGGACACATGAACCGAAGTATCCACAGATTTATTTGTTTAACCCCGTACCCCGCGCAAACCATGCCACCGTGAAGGCATGAACGCAAACAATACCTCCAACGGCAATACCCCCAACAGCGACCACTTCCACAACGAACACTTCCACAGCGGCTACGACACGCCCCCGCCCATCCGCAACGAATACGACGTGCTCAGCTGCGCCCTCCACCAGCACGGCTACTGGCCCGACCACTCACTCATCATCCTCACCGCAACCGATGACACCCTCGGCCCCAGCCTGCGCGTCAACCTACCCGACGAACCCTGCACCCACAGCGAACGTGCCGACTTCCTGCACGAAACCTTCACCAAACTCCCCACCCGTCACAACGGCGAAACCCTCACCCGCTTCTACGCCATCATCATCGACGGCGACAACACCGTACGCCAACGCCAACTCAACCCCGACACCGCGCAACTGGCCGCCATCGAAGAAATCCAACAGGACGTCGACACCCAAATCCCCATCAACGCATGGCTCCACCTGCTCCACGACCCGCGCATCGTCAGCGAACTACGCTGCGAAGACGTCATCTACGCAGGCGGCGCCAGCATCTGGGCGCTCAACCCCGAACAGCAAGCGCTCACCCTCCTCGCACCCATCGAAGAAATCCGCCACAGCAGCTACTACACCTGGCTCACCCGCCACGGCGACACCATCGCCGACACCGCCCAACACAACTACGCCCACAGCCCCTGGGACACCGACCCCACAGCCAACCCCGAAACCCGCCACGACTGGGAAAACGCCGTAGAACTCTGGGACCACACCCACACCACCCGCCACGACGAAGCCCGCCAGGGCGTCCGCACCATCTACCGCCAAGCCCAAATCGACCTCTGCTACTGGGACGCCGCCATCAACGCCGCCGCGCACCTGCTCACCACCCACCCGGTCGATAACGCGGGCAACCCCATCACCGGTGACGCGCCCACCATCGGCGACGCACTCCGCGAACTCATCCCCGCCGAAATCGCCGGGCACCTACGCGCCTCCATCGCACCCGCAACCCTCAACCCCATCACCGCCGAAATGCTCACCTACCTCGCCGGCTACGGGCTCAACCACGCCCAAAAAGCGCTCGCCTACCTGCACTACTCCGCCCAATACACCTACCACGCCTTCGGCGGCGAATACCCCAGCCCCGACCGCGCGCCGCTCGAACCACCCCGCTACGGCACCCGCATCACCCGCAAAACCTACATCCCCGCCAGCTTCACCCACGCACTCAGCGCCACACCCGGTACCGAACAGGCACACGTACGCGCCGTGCCCGAAAAATGCGTGCAATGGCAAGACTGGATCCGCCGCACCCACCGCACCATTCAGCAGAGCCGCAGCATTCAACAGAACCGCAGCAACCAGCACACCAACCTCAACGGCTGGGCACTCGAAAACCTCACCCCCGCCGACCTCGCCAGCGCCGCCGAACTCAACACCATCAGCCGCGACCTGCTCCCACGCCTCGAGGAACACCCCAAAGACCACAACGCCCACAACAAACTCGAAAACCTCAAACAACGAATCGACGAAAGCTGCACCAACAGCGAATACCTCACCAAACACCACGCCGTCTACACCCACTACCTCAACGCCCTCAAAGGAAAACTAGACAGCCCCCACTGGGCACGCCTCAACGCACTCGAACTACTCACCAGCCTGCTCACACCCCACAGCACCGACGGAGAATACGCCGAACTACGCAACACCCAAGCCTGGGCCAACTGGTACAAGGGCTACAGCACCTACGCCCGCATGCTCCGCCAAGAAGCCCACCGCCACACATTCGGAAAGGACCTCAACATCCTCGATGTACACCTCAACGCAGGCAACCTACCCGCCTGGATCAAATACACCATCTGCGGCGAACCCGGAACACACCGCGAACCCATCAGCACCCTCAAACCCCGAAAACCTTAAAAGCCCGGCACCTAAAACCGGCACCTAAAAGCGAGGTACAAAACGAGGGAGGGGCGCGCCACCGGGCACGCCCCTCCCGCACACAGCCGCACTCACCCAAAACCAGGCCCACAAGCCACCCAAACAGCGCGTCAAGTTGAAAGCAACCAAAAATCTGCAATACTTATATATTGACCCCGTACAGTCAATGCGCTATAACGCGCCCTCAAACCGCTCCACACAACGAGCAACGGAACCCTGCAAACCGCCCAACGCACGCGGAATAAAACCCGCCCCCACAGCGTTAAACCGGATAAACGCAGCAAACACCCCGACCGAGGACGCCAGCACAGACTTGACAGGGTCTTAGGTGTTTTGCAAACAAAACACCCCACCACAAGCCAGAAAGGGTTCTAGTGGCACCTGCAACCAGCAAGAAGACCGTGACCGGCGACGCAACCGAAGAAACCGTCGCAAAAACCACCACCAAGACCACCCGCACCAAGAAGGCAACCACCAAAGCCGCAGCGGCAACCGAAGACACCACCGGCGCAACCGCCGAAACCGGTGCTGAAACCACTGCCGAAACTACTGCCGAAACCGAGGCAGACAAGCCCAAGCGCACCCGCAAAACCACCACCACCACCAAAACCGCAACCAAGCGCAAGACCGGTGGCCGCCGCAAAAAGAGCGACGACGAATTCGACCTCGGACTCGACGAAGAACTCGAAACCACCGACGGCGAAGACGAAACCGACGAAGAAGACGAAGAAACCGCAGCCAAAATAGAAGAAAAGAAGGCCGCAGAAGCAGTAGCAGCCAAGGGCTCCGGCTTCGTCCTCACCGCAAACGACGACGACGACGCACCCGCACAGCGCGTCGTCACCCCCGGCGCAACCGCCGACCCCGTCAAGGACTACCTCAAGCAAATCGGCAAAGTCTCCCTGCTCAACGCACAGCAGGAAGTCGACCTCGCCAAGCGCATCGAAGCAGGCCTCTACGCCGAACACAAGCTCGCTGAAAACCCCGACATGGACAAAGACCTCAAGAAAGCCCTGCGTTGGGTCGTCCACGACGGCAAGCGAGCCAAAAACCACCTGCTCGAAGCCAACCTGCGACTCGTAGTCTCCCTCGCCAAGCGCTACACCGGCCGCGGCATGCTCTTCCTCGACCTCATCCAGGAAGGCAACCTCGGCCTCATCCGCGCCGTCGAAAAGTTCGACTACTCCAAGGGCTTCAAGTTCTCCACCTACGCAACCTGGTGGATCCGCCAGGCCATCACCCGCGCAATGGCAGACCAGGCCCGCACCATCCGCATCCCCGTGCACATGGTAGAAGTCATCAACAAGCTCGCCCGCGTGCAGCGCCAGATGCTTCAGGACCTCGGCCGCGAACCCACCCCCGAAGAACTCGGCAAGGAACTCGACATGACCCCCGAAAAGGTCATCGAAGTCCAGAAGTACGGCCGCGAACCCATCTCCCTGCACACCCCCCTCGGTGAAGACGGCGACTCCGAATTCGGCGACCTCATCGAAGACTCCGAAGCAGTCGTCCCCGCAGATGCAGTGTCCTTCACCCTTCTGCAGGAACAGCTCCACTCCGTGCTCGACACCCTCTCCGAGCGTGAAGCCGGCGTGGTCGCAATGCGCTTCGGCATGACCGACGGTCAGCCCAAGACCCTCGACGAAATCGGCAAGGTCTACGGCGTGACCCGCGAACGCATCCGCCAGATTGAGTCGAAGACCATGTCGAAGCTCCGTCACCCCTCGCGTTCGCAGGTACTGCGCGACTACCTGGACTAGTACTCCGACTACCAACAACGGCGCACCGGTTCCCGCTCGCGGGGGAGTGCCCCCTCTGCGGCGCCGGGGCGCCTTGAGGACGGAGCCCCCGCTACGCGTGACCGGCTACGCCGTAAGGTTTAGTTTCGCTAGTTCTAGCACATACAGAAAAGGCTCTCCGACATACCGGAGAGCCTTTTCTGCTACTTATATGCGGTTGGAGCGACGGCTTGTGGACGATGCTCGCGGGGGAGTGCCCCCTCTGCGGCGCCGGGGCGCCTTGAGGACGGAGCCCCCGCTACGCATGTCCGTTGCGCCGTCAAAGTTCAGTTCCACAAGGGCTGAGTATGTCAAGTTGGCTTTGCGGGCGATGCACGTTATGCAGTTCCGTACAGTCGGCTCGCGGACGATGCTCGCGGGGGAGTGCCCCCTCTGC
>NZ_KV801794.1:0-25503 GCF_001810515.1 Rothia sp. HMSC075F09 | reverse complement strand
TGCTCGCGGGGGAGTGCCCCCTCTGCGGCGCCCCAATAAGTAAATGAGCCAGCCGCCTTGAGGATGGGGCCTCCGCTACGCATCGCCGCTGCGCCGGGTACTGCTACAGTCCCAGCTGGCGCAGATAGCGTTCCGCCACCGCCTCCACCTGATCCAAACCGCGCACACGCCCCAGCGCCTCTGACCAAGCATCAGCCTCATCGCCACCCACCGGGAAACCAGCCGCCGCCCACAACGCCGCCGTCATCGCACCCACCGAATCCGAATCCGAATCCACCGACACCGCACGGCACAACCCCTCAAACAGGGCACCACGCACCGTCGCATCATCAGCATCAGCCGGCAGACTCTTCACAGCATCCGCCGCGCACCAGAGAGCCACACCCAACAGCTCAGGCGCCGTCCAACCCGTACCAAAATGCTCCGCCACAGCCTCCGGCACCGGCACCGTACCGCCCTCCAGCAGCTCGACGGCACGACTCAGCGCCGCCGCCGTACGCGAAGCATCACCCGGAATCGAATCATCCGCCGCCACCGAACCACACCACGACAGCACACGCCGCGCCGCCTCTAACAATGCATCAAACGAGCCAGACTGGGACGCCAACAAATCACGAACCAACAACGCATACGCCGCCGCCGAAGCCAACGCCTCCGGATGCCCATGTGTCAACGCCGCCGCACGCACCGCCAACAAAACCACCGTACGCTCCTGCGCCACCGGCAAAACACCCAACGCCGCCGAACGCACCAACGCACCACTACCCAAAGCATCAGGATTCAACGACTTTGACACCAACTGCATCTCACCCGAACCCAACGCCCGCAACGTCGCCGCACCCGGACCACGACGAGCCGTCAACTCCGAAGACCCATCAATCTCACGATCCAACGAAAACGGCGCAGACTCCGGCAGAACCTCACCAATACCGCGGAACCACCGCAAATACGCCAACCACAAACACGCCAACTCATCCGCCGCCGCGCCCTCATTATTCCACTCCAAAACCTCAGTCAAAGCGTCCAGCGTGAAACACGTCAGCTGCGTATCATCACTGACCAGCAGCTCACCAAACGCCGAATCCCACGGCTTAGGGGCACTCTCCGCAATCTGCTCAGCCGACAACAACTCCAACGGATAACCCAGCGCATCACCCAACGCAGACGCACGCAACAAACTGCGCACCCTGCCCGCAAACTCAGCCGAAACCTCAGGTGCACGTGTGAACTCAACAGAAGAAAAACTCATAGGGCGATTATCCCATGTGCGTTCAGGATGCGCGGGGGATGTATCGGGCGGCTTCGTGCTCATGCTTGCGGGAGGGGAGATGTAGCAGGCGGCTTCGTGCTCATGCTCGCGGGGGAGTGCCCCCTCTTCAGCGCCTGGGGGCGCTTCGAGGACGGAGCCCCCGCTCCGCATGAGCACTTTCGCCGAGGATGGTTAGCTACTCGTCCTCACCGGGAATAGAGGGAGACTTAGACAGAAACGGCTTTGCACTCACGCTCGCGGGGGAGTGCCCCCTCTGCGGCGCTGGGGCGCCTTGAGGACGGAGCCCCCGCTCCGCATGAGCACCTACGCAGTGGTGGGTTCCGACCCCTGAATGACGAACTGCGAGGCGCAAAACATGACGCAGTGCCATACTGAAACCATGAAGATTCTGCACACCTCCGACTGGCACCTCGGCCGCACCTTCCACCGCAGCCCCCTCACCCGCGAACACCAGCAGTTCATCGACGAACTGCTCGAATACGTGCACGCCGAAGGCATCGATACTCTCCTCATCAGCGGCGACGTCTACGACAGCACCATCCCCACCGCCGAAAGCACCACCCTGCTCGACCAAGCACTCACCCGCCTCATGCGCGCCGGCGTGCGAGTCATCCTCAGCTCCGGCAACCACGACTCCTTCCGCCGCCTCAGCTACGGCGCCGCCTTCTTCGAAGCCTCCGGCGTGCACCTGCGCACCAGCCTCGAAGACGCTACCCGCCCCGTCGAACTCACCGACGGCACCTTGCGCGTACACGTCTACGCCATCCCCTACCTCGCGCCGCGCCTTCACGCCACCGCCCTCGGCGTTGACCCCACCCACCAGGCGGTCCTCGGCGCCGTCACCAACGCCATCCGCGCCGACGCCGCAGAACGACGCGCCCGCGGCGAAGGTGCCGACCGCATCATCGTCATGAGCCACGCAACCGTCAGCGACACCACCGGCAGCGCAGACACCACACCCCGCAGCGACTCCGAACGCGACATCAGCGTCGGCGGTATCGACTGGGTACCCGCCTCCCTCTTCGACGGCTTCGACTACGTAGCCCTCGGCCACATCCACAAGCGCTACCCCGTCACCCACACCATCCGCTACAGCGGCTCCCCGCTCGGCTTCTCATTCAGCGAAGAACACAACCGCAACGGCGCCTACCTCATCGAACTCAACCCCGGCGAAGAACCCACCATCAGCAGCCACGAATGGGCAACCCGTGTACACATGAAAACCCTGCGCGGCACCATGGAGCAGCTACTCAACGCCCCAGAAAACAGCCCCTACGAGCAGGGCTACTACTGCCGCATCGAACTCACCGACGAAACCCTACCCGTCGGCGCCGTCGACCGCCTGCGCAGCCGCTACGAAACCATCTCCCACTTCAGCTACCGCAGCACCCAACCCGCCACCGACAAACCCACCGCCGCACCGCCCACCCGCGACGCCGACCCCGTCGAAACCTTCGACCAATTCCACCAATACGTACGCAACCGCCCCCTCACCAGCGAAGAACGCGACGTCATCACCACCCTCAGCGACCACATCAAAAGCCACAAGGACAACGCATGATCCTGCACAACCTCGAATTCGAAGCCTTCATGGCATACCCCAAGCGCCAAGAAATCAACTTCGACACCCTCAACAACGCCGGCGTATTCCTGCTCAACGGCCCCACCGGCGCTGGTAAAACCACCATCCTCGACGCCATCTGCTACGCCCTCTACGGCGAAACCAGCAGCGACCGCGAATCCGCCAAACTGCACTCTACCTATGCGGCACACAGCGGCACCAAACCGCGCGTACTACTCGACGTTACCCTCCACGGCAAGCGCCTGCGCATCGACCGCACCCCCGCCTACAACAAACCCATCACCCGCGGCGCTCGCAAAGGCCAGATGCGCGAAGAAAGCGCCAAAGCAACCCTCGCCGAACTCGCACCCGGCGCCGACCCCTCCGACGAAAAGGCATGGACGCCCATCTCCAGCAGCGTCGCCGAAGTCAACCGCACCATCGCCGAACGCACCCACCTGACCAAAGAACAATTCCTCAAGGTCGTACTGTTGCCGCAGGGTCAGTTCGCGCAATTCCTCAAGTCCAAGCCCAAAGAACGCAAAGAACTGCTCAAAAAGATGTTCCCTGTCGAACACTACGAGCAGCTCTTCGACGCGCTCCTTGAAGAATCGAAAAAGGCTCAGCAGGACGTCGCCCAGGACGAAAACACCCAGCGCGGCTACATTGAACGTGCCCGCGCAGAAATGCTCGCCCTGCAGGCGCTCCTGGATGCTGTAGATACGGATGTTGAGGGCACCGATACCGAGGGCTCTGCTGTTGAAGAGTTTGTGGAGGCGGGGGAGGATCCGGAAAACCTCACCGCTGAGAGTGTCACCGCCGAAACCCTCGACGCATGGGTCGCCGGCGGAGTAGAACGCGCCCGCGAAACCTCCGCACGCGAAAAGCAGGAGCAGCAGCGCCTCACCGACGAAGCCGACCGGAACACCCGCCTACTCGCCGAACGCGCCCAGCTACAGGCCGACTGGCGCGAATACGAGCAGCTCTGCGAGCGCCGCACCCGCCTGACTGAACGCGCCGACGAACACAAGGCGCAGCGTGAAGAGCTGGCGCAGGCGCGTGCCGCCGCGCCCCTGCACGCACAGTACGCGCAGGTCCATGCCGAATCGCAGGCGCTCGCCGCCCGCCAGCAGGAGCAGGCGGCCTGTGCATCCGCGCTGGAGGAGAACGGCAACGCTCTGCTTGCGGCACTGCGCGATGAGAACATTTCGCCGGAGACCACCTTCCCTGAGGAGACCACCTTCGCCGCACTCCCTTCCCTCGAGCCCGCCGAGCAGGAAATCCAGCTCGAGGCGCTCCTTGACACCCTGCGCGCCCTGCAGAAGAAGGACGCGCAGCTCGCCGACGAGGAAGCCGCCGCAGCCGCCCTGCTGAAGCAGGCTAACTCCCTCGAACAGGACAAGTCGCGTGCCGAAAAGACGATGAGCGACCTCACCGCCCAAGCCGAGCAGCTCGCCGAAGAACTCGCGGGATACAGCACCGCCGACGAGGAACGAACCCTCGCCGCGCACCTGGTCACCGAGGCGCAGCAGAAGCACGATGCAGCCCAGCAGATGCAGCAGAAGCTGGATGCCGCCTCCGCCGCGGTTGCTGCGGCCCAGAAGCAGAGCAAGCGCACCGCCACCGCCGAGCAGAAGGCACAGGAAAAGTGGCAGGCTTCGGCTCAGCAGGCGCTCGCCGCTACGGAGGAGTTCAAGAACCTGCAGGTGCTGCGCCTCGCCCAGGCGTCCTCCCTGCTGGCGCGCGAGCTCAAGGACGGTGAACCCTGCCCGGTCTGCGGCTCGGTCGAGCACCCCGCCCCCGCGCAGATTGCCGAGGGCGAGCAGCTGGTTGAGCGTGCCGACCTGGACGCCGCCAAGGAGCGTGAAGACAAGGCACACAAGCAGGCGCGTACCCACGAACTGGCTAAGGATCGGGCGACCAAGGCACATCAGGAAGCCTCCGAGGCGCTTGCCGTCGCCCGCACCCAGTACGAGACCCTGGTGGCTCAGGGCGAGTGCGATGTTGAGCAGACTGCCGCCCAGCTGCAGCAGGCGCAGACCCGCCTCGCGCAGGCTCAGTCGCGCGTGACCGCGCGTGACGGCGTGCTGGTGAAGGTTGAGCGGGTGCGTGCCGAGCAGCAGAAGGCTCAGGAGGCGCTACGCACCATCGAGAGCGCGGCGGTTGAGGCTCAGACTCGTCACCGTGATGCTGCGGCGCGCTGTGAGGCGGCTGCGGCTGAGTTGGCGCCTGCTCGTGCAGCGGTGGGTTTTGCGCAACGTGTTGAGGCTGTTGAGGGTTACCGTGCGGCGCATCAGCGTCTTGCTCGTGCGGTGTTGCTGTTGGGGCAGGCGCGTGAGCGTCATGCTTTGGCGGCTGCTGCGGCTGAGCGTTTGCTGGCTGAGTCTTCGTTTGAGAGCGCCGAGCTGGTTCATGCGGCGGTGCGTACCTCCGAGCGCGTCGACGCCCTGGAGCAGGCTGTTGCCGCGTACGAGCTGGAGCATGCCCGCCTCCTTGAGGGCTTTGGCCGTGAGGCGATTGTTGCGGTGGCGGCTCGTGCCGCCGCTGGTGAGCAGGCGCCGGATGATCTGCAGGGTGTGCGTGAGCGGGTTGAGCAGCTGCGTGCGGCGGCGCACCGGTTGACTCTTCGTGAGGGTGAGCGGGAGAGCATGCTGCGTTCTTTGCATGTGCTGCGTGGCGAGTATGCGGCGTTCCGTGCGAAGACGGCGCAGCGTTATGACCGTGCGCAGATGTTGGCGAACCTGGCGGCGGCTGCCCGCGGTGACACGCTGGGCGGCTATGAGCATCAGGTTGACCTGGTGAGTTACGTGCTGGGTGCCGAGTTTGAGCGGATTCTGCACTCGGCGTCACTGCACCTGGATCGCATGAGTGAGGGCCGCTACGGCATGGTGTTCAGCGATCACCGTGCGAAGGGTAGCCGTTCCGGCGGCGGCCTGAACCTGGAGATTACCGACACCTGGACGGGCGAGCCGCGTGAGGCGTCGTCGCTGTCCGGTGGTGAGTCGTTCTTGGCGTCGCTGTCGTTGGCGTTGGGTCTGGCTGAGGTTGTGCAGGCGAATAACGGCGGTATCGAGCTGGATACCCTGTTCATTGATGAGGGTTTTGGCACGTTGGACGCCGAAACCTTGGACATGGTGATGGGCACGATCGAATCTCTGCGTGATAGCGGCCGCACTATTGGCCTGATTTCGCATGTGGAGGAGATGAAGAACCGTATTCCCGCCCAGATTGTGGTTGAAAAGGGTCAGAACGGCTCGTCGGTGAGGGTAAACTCCTAGTAGGCATAAATTCGCTTCCGGGCTGCTATTGTGGCATGTCCGGCGGCTTATTCGTGAAAGAGATGATGACCTCGACACCTCAGGACAGGGACCCGAACTCAACGTATCGTGTGGAACCTTCGGCTGATGCGCGCGCTAACGCATCCGCGCCGGAGGTTCCTCCGCGCACCATGAAGGTGGCACCCGCCTCCGATTCGCCGGATAAGTCGTGTGCTTCGGGCACGGGTATTCCAACGGTTCCGGGTACGTCCTTGACGGATGTGGTGCGCAGTAACGACCACGTGTTGCAGGAGTTGCCGCCGCGACCGGTTCCTACTGCGGATGAGGTTAATACGAACGCCTCGGTGCCGGATATTTTGCGTCAGCATTGGGCGTTGTTCCTGCGTAACGGTAAGGAGCAGCGTTACCATCTGCGCGGTGTGCTCCGTGATGAGGGCTTTGCCCGTAATGTGTTGACGATTCTGTTCCATATTCCGGCGGCTTCTTCGGCGTTTGCGCTGTATATTCTGTTGGCGAGCCACCTGGGTAGTGTGCATGATGGCGGCTATGCGGTGGCGGCGTTTGCTGGCGCGTATTCGGTGCAGATTATGCTCGGCCCGATGCTGGTGCGTGCCCTGGGTTTGAGGGCGTTGCTGGCGATTACGTCGGTGCTGAATATTGCTGCGGTGCTGAATATGCTGGTCATTGGTTGGCGTTTGACGGTTGACCCGAATAACGTGAGTACGACATACCATGCGCTCTCTTGCGTGGCGATGGGTTTTACGACTCCGCCGTGGACGCCGTTTGCGTTGGAGTCGCTGTACCGCCGCAACTATAAGTACAGTGATGTTCGCTTGTCGACAGCTGTTTCTTGGGGGACGACGGCGAACCTGTCGATGTACCCGCTGGCTGCTCTGCTGGTGCGGCTGGGCGATGCGTACCTCACCCCGAATCATGAGTATGCGGGCTTCTGGATCACGATGATTCTGGATGCGCTACTGTTCATTGTGGTTCTGGCCGCGCCGATGTGGCTGCCGGATATTTCGCGTATTCGCATGTCTCCGCCGAAGAATCTGGTCCGTCCGAATAAGCAGACGGTGGTGTTGATTCTTGGTCTGGTGCTGCTGGGTGCGTGTATGGGCGCGGTCGGTTCGGGTCTGCTGGGCTTCTCGCTGATTCACGGTTCGATGAACCTGTTCATGGCGATGGTTGCGACCGGTACCGGCGCGATGGTGCTTGTGTCTTTCCCCGTGGTTTTGGGTGCCCGTTCGGTGAACCCGTGGCATGGTTGGTTGGTGAGCGGCGTTCTGCTGATTATGGGTGCCCTGTATTTGCCGGCGAGTGATGATACGTCCACGATTTTCTATGCGTTGGTGCTGTGTGGTGCGGTGCTGGGTGTGGCGTTTGGCGGTCATGAGCTGTGGCTGAACCGTTCGCTCAAGCATATTCCTGATGCGCAGGCGAGCTTCTTTACCCGCTCGATGCTGGGTATTGGTCTTGCGATGGGTAGTATGTGGGGCGGCTATATGGGTGACGCTCCGTATTACCGTAATGCGTTTATGGTCCCGGTGATTATTGCGACTCTGTATTTTGCGTTGGGTCATTTGTACGGCTACCTGTGGCGTGAGGAGCATGAGGAGCAGCTGGCTCCTTGGGATCAGCTGGAACGTAATTAGCGCATGTTTAAAAGGCGGATGCCCCGCCACCTTCTGCAGGTGGTGGGGCATCCGCCTTTTGTGTACCGTGCTCGGTTTGTGGTGAGCCTCGGCGTGAGAACCTCAGTGTGAGAGCCTCAGCGTGAGGCTACCGGTTTAGTGACCGCGCTTGATCCATGCCGGAAGCTCGGGCGCCTCCAGACCAATGCCGGTGCTGTCGCCGTGGCCGGTGAGGACCGCGGTGGACCCGGGCAGGGTCAGCAGGCGGGTCGAGATCGACTCGATGATGGTGTCGAAGTCGCTGTAGGAGCGTCCGGTTGCGCCGGGGCCGCCGTTGAAGAGGGTGTCGCCGGAGAAGACGACGCCTTCGCTGTTCTCCCAGCTGAGGGTGGGTGCGTAGAAGCACACGGAGCCGGGGGAGTGGCCGGGGGTGGCGAGGACCTTCAGTTCGGTGTCGCCGATGCGCAGTACGTCGCCGTCAGCGAGTTCGTGATCGAAGTCCCAGGAGGGGTACACCATTTCCCAGAGCACACGGTCTGCGGGGTTCAGATAGACGGGGGCGCCGAAGCGTTCTGCCGCCTCCTTGGCGCTGCGGATGTGGTCGTCGTGGGCGTGGGTCAGCAGAATCTTCTCCACGGTGCGGCCTGCGACGGTGCGGGAGATCTTGTCAACGTCGTGGGCGGGGTCAATGATGATTACGGAGGAGTCATTGCCGATAACCCAGACGTTGTTGTCAACGTCCCAGCAACCGCCGTCCAGCGAGAAGGTGCCGGAGGTGACGACTCGTTCAATACGTTCCACGCTACGGTCCTAGAGTTCCACGACCGAGCGCAGCACGCGGCCGGTCTTCATGGTTTCGAATGCTTCGTTGACGTCTTCGAGGCGGATGCGCTCGGAGACGAAGCTGTCCAGGTCGAGGCGGCCGAGCAGGTACTGGTCCACGAACTCGGGGAAGTCGCGGGAGGGCAGGGTGTCGCCGTACCATGCGCTCTTGATGGAGCCGCCGCGGCCGAAGACCTCATCCAGCGGGATGTCCCAGGTGGCGCCGGGTGCGGGCACGCCGACGAGGACGACGCGGCCTGCCAGGTCGCGTGCCTCGAATGCCTGCTTGAAGGTGGGGGCGACGCCGACAGCGTCAATGACGAGGTCTGCACCGAAGCCGCCGGTGAGTTCCTTGATAGCCTCAACGGGGTCGACCTTGGAGGAGTTCACGGTGTGGGTTGCGCCGTGCTCGCGTGCGCGTGCCAGCTTCTCTTCGTCGACGTCGACGGCGATGATGGTGGTTGCGCCACCGAGCTGTGCGCCTGCGATTGCTGCGGTGCCGACGCCGCCGCAGCCGATGACTGCGACGGATTCGCCGCGCTTGAGTTCACCGGTGTTCAGCACAGCGCCCAGACCTGCGGTGACGCCGCAACCGAGCAGACCGATGGCTGCGTACTGTTCGGGGCTGATGTCAGCGGTGATCTTGGTGCACTGGCCGGCTGCGACGAGGGTCTTCTCCGCGAAGGAGCCGATACCCAGTGCGGGAGTGAGTTCGGTGCCGTCCTCGAGGGTCATCTTCTGGGTTGCGTTGTGGGTTGCGAAGCAGTACTGCGGCTGGCCCTTGCGGCATGCGCGGCATTCGCCGCAGACTGCACGCCAGTTGAGGATGACCAGGTCGCCGGGGGCGATGTCGGTGACGTCATCGCCGACAGCCTCGACGATACCTGCGGACTCGTGGCCGAGCAGGTAGGGGAAGTCCTGGCCGACGCCGCCGGTGACGTAGTGGTGGTCGGTCTGGCAGACGCCGCAGGTGAGGACCTTGACGAGTGCTTCGCCCTTGCCGGGGTCGGGTACGTTGATGGTGGTGACGGTGACGGGTGCGTCCTGGGCGAGGGCTACGACAGCCTTAACCTTGTGCATGGTGCTCCTTTGCTGAGGCACGGTTGAGGTTCAACCGCAGATAAAGGTTTTTTGATACGTTCCCATTCTAAGAGCTAAGGCATACCTGATGCACCCCGGGGCTGAGCGTGAAGCCCCCAGGTGAATGTGACGTTTTATGACGTTGTAACTCAACCCGCCCGGAACCCGCGTAGCCTGCGGCTACTTACTCTGCCGCCTCCACCTCTGCCGCAAAGGCGAGCGCACCGCGTCGGAACGCGCCCGAGGTCAGTGCGTTCACGTGGTCGCGGCCGGCCAGGGAGATGAAGCGGTTAAGCGGATTGTTGCCGCGCACCATGTCGTAGAGTTCCGCTCCGTCGGCGGCGATGGTGTCCGAGTCACCGAGTACCACCGCGATGGGTGCGTGCGGATGCGCGCCCGGGTGGCCCGCCGGCAAATCCGGGGATCCGGCACGCAGGGCGGGCACGTCGAAGAACGGGCCGAAGGGAATCCTCACGAACTTCAGCAGCGCGTCGGGTTGAATGGGGGAGTTGTCAATAATCGAGGTGAAGGAGGCAATCGCCTCGTCGGTGGAGTCTGCCGCCGGGGTTTCTGCACTCGCGGAGGCGCTGGTTCCCTCGTGCGCTTCGAGCATGGCGCGCAGGGTAATGAGGTGGTCGTGTAGGGGCAGGCCGCCCAGGGTGAGGGATGCGACTGCCTCCGGGTGGGTGAGGGCGAGTTCCCAGCCGACGCGGGCGCCGAAGGAGAAGCCAATAACGTGCGCGCGGGGCTCCAGTTCAACGCCGAGGTCGTTCTCGGTGGCGACGGTGCGCAGCAGCTGGGCGAGCAGGTTGGTGAACAGGTGCATGGGGGTCAGCGGCTGACCTGCCGCATCGACAGGGGGCACCGAATCGAACGGAATTGTGCGGCTGCGCACGCTCGTGTTGTCGGGGAGTTTGCAGTCGACGGCGTGCATGGATTCGGGGTCTTTGAGGTATTCGTCTGAGTGGTAGGGCAGGGTAACAATCAGCACGGGGTATCCGGCGCGCAGGTATTGGCGGATCCAGCTGGTGCCGCCGTAGAGCTGTTCGCCGCGGGTGGCGAAGCCGTGAAGCATGAGGGCGGGGACGCGGCTTTTGAGCTGCTGCGGCTGGTAGAGGGTGTACTCGAGGTCGGGCAGGGTAGTGCCTGGTACAACAGCATTGGGTACGGCAAAGGGCGCGGGAGAGAATTCTGCACTGGTCATAGTTCTATCTTAGTGACCAGCGCAGGGTTTCTGTCCTGCGCCCTTTGAAAGGTTGAGGCGGTACGCGCTCAGCTGAGCTACCGCTTAGTTCTTCTTGGCCGCACCGGTTGAGTTATCGGTGCCCAGGTCGAAGAGCGCCTCCTGCTGAGGTTCAGCCTTTGCGCTCGCTTCTGCCTTCGCCGCGGTTGCCTCAGAAGCCTGAGCCTCGGCGGTATCAGCCTTCGCCTGCTTCTTCTGCAACTGTTCCTTGCCGTTGTCGAGTCGTTCCTTGCCGTCGGCAATGAACGTGCGAATCATGGTGGTGTTAGTGTCCACCGCCTTCTGCACGCGATCCGCAATGGAGGGGCCCTTCGGCTTGGGGAGCATGCCCTGGCCTGCCGCCTGCTGCTGCAATTCGCGTCCGGCGGACATGAGGCGTTCCTGGCGTGCCTTCAGTGCACGCGATGCGGAGGTGCTGCGCGGCTGCACCTTCAGGTGGCCGTGGTCGTCATCGCCAGCGATAATCTGGCGCATGAGCATGATTTCGGCGTCCAGATGCGCGCCGAAGAGAAGCATATTGTTCATGATCCAGATGAACAGCAGCATCACAATCACACCACCGATCAGGCCGTAGGTGGCGTTGTACTTGCTGAAGTTGTTGGCGTAGAGGGTGAAGCCGAAACCGCCCAGGCCCATGCCGAAGAGGGCGAGCGCCGCACCGGGGGAGAGTTTCCACTGTTTGAAGCGGCGCACGTTCGGGGTGGCGGCGTAGAGTAGAGTGATCAGGGCGATTGCCATGAACAGAATCAGCACCCAGCGGCCGTTCAGCCAGATGAGCTTGATGAGCTCCATGTCGACGGTCGCGGGCACGTACTGACCGACCATGTCCAGGACGGTTACACCCAGCAGCATCATGAGCATCATGAGTACCACGAGGATGATAATCACGGCGGTGACGAAGACGTTCAGCGGCTTGAGAATCCAGCCGGGGCGGCCTTCACGCACGTTGTAGACCGTGTTGAGAGCTCGGCCGAAGGATCCGGTGTACCCGGAGGCGGACCAGAGCGCACTGAGGATACCGGTCAACAGCACCAGGCCTGCGCCATGGTCGCCGGTAATCTGCTTGATGGGGTCTTCCATAATGGCGTACATCTGGGCGGGCGCGTTGTCCTTGAGGAAGGCGAGGATGACGGCGGCGCTTTCCTCACCGTGACCGAATACGCCTAGCAGGGAGACGATCGCCAGCAGGGCGGGGAAGATGGACAGCACGGTGAAGTAGGTGAGTGCTGCCGCCATGTCGGTGCCGCCGTTTGCGCCGAATTTGTAGATGGCACGGCGCAGAATGTAGAGGATGCTGCCCTTGGGGAAGTCGCGCAGCTTGACGCTGACGTACTTGGGGTCAGCGGGCTTCTTCTTACGGGAGAAGAGACCGCGTCGAGCTCCGGCGGGTACCTGGGTTGAGGAGGTGTCCGTGGAAGAGCCGGTGTGTGCAGCCAATGGGGCTCCTTGAATGAGTGGGGTGTACACAGTGGTGCGCCTATGAGCTTCAGCGTGTGGGCGCACAGAAGGGGCGAGGAGAACAATGAGCTGTCCTTCCCGCCCCTGCGGTGACATTATAGGGTTTTCTAACCCTCCCGCATTTTTCTGCGAGTGCAGATAGCTGACCTGTCGGTCAGTTAGAGAGGGTAACCGCCCCGAAAAGCCTCAAAAAAGGCTTGTCAGCTAGGGTATAAAGCTACCTGCTGAGCCTAACTGAAAACTAGTTGTGAATACCCAGAACCTTAGCGGTGTGAGCCATCAGCTCATCAGCCAGGTCGTGGTTATCGTTGAGCTTCACGCCGTAACCGGGGATGAGCTCCTTCAGGCGAGGCTCCCAACCGGCAATCTTGGAGGGGAAGCACTTAGCCAGCAGGTTCAGCATAATCGGAGCCGCGGTGGAAGCACCGGGGGATGCACCCAGCAGAGCCGCGATGGAGCCGTCCGCTGCGGAGACAACCTCGGTACCGAACTGCAGGATACCGCCCTTCTTTGCGTCCTTCTTCATAATCTGGACGCGCTGGCCAGCCTCGATGAGCTCCCACTCGCCGCCAACAGCCTCGGGGTAGTACTGGTACAGCGACTCCAGGCGTGCGTTCTTGTCCTTGACCAGCTCGGAGAGCAGGTACTTGACCAGGGAGAGGTTGTCGATGCCTGCGCGGGTCATCGGGTAGATGTTGTGCGGGCGCAGGGACAGCGGCAGGTCCAGCAGGGAGCCCTGCTTCAGGAAGTTGGTCTTGAAGCCAGCGTAGGGGCCGAACATGAGGGCGCGCTTGCCGTCCACGTAGCGGGTGTCCAGGTGCGGCACGGACATGGGAGGTGCGCCCACCGAAGCCTGACCGTACACCTTAGCGTTGTGCTGGTTTGCGGTTGCCTCGTGGGTGTTGCGCAGGAACAGGCCGGAGACGGGGAAGCCGCCGTAGCCCTTACCCTCTTCAATGCCGGACTTCTGCAGCAGGTGCAGAGCGCCACCGCCGGCACCCAGGAAGACGAACTTCGCGTTGATGGTCAGCGGCTCTTCCTTGTTGATGCGGTTGATAGCGTCAATGGTCCAGGAGCCGTTGGACTCGCGGTTCAGGTTGGTGACCTGGTAGCCGTAGCGAACCTCAACGCCCTTGGTCTGCAGGTGGTCAATCATCTGCTGGGTGAGGGCGCCGAAGTCAACGTCGGTACCTTCGGGGGACCAGGTCGCAGCAATGGGGTCGTTACCCTTGCGACCGTTGACGGTCAGCGGAGCCCACTCAGCGATCTTGCCGCGGTCGGTGGAGAATTCCATGCGCTCGAAGAGCTTCTCCTTGCGGAAGGAGTCGTAGCGTGCTGCCAGGTACTTGGAGTGGTCCTCACCGAAGACCAGGGACATGTGGGGGACCGGGTTAATGAAGTCTGCGTTGCCCAGAATCTTCTCTTCAACCAGGGATGCCCAGAACTGGCGGGAAATCTGGAACTGCTCGTTAATGTTCAGCGCCTTAGCTGCCGAGACGGTGCCGTCGGGGCCAGCGGGTGCGTAGTTGAGTTCGCACAGTGCCGAGTGGCCGGTACCTGCGTTATTCCAGGGGTTGGAGGATTCCTGAGCGGCCTTGTCGAGGCGTTCGAGCAGGACGATGTTCCAGGTCGGTTCGAGTTCCTTGAGGAACACGCCGAGGGTGGCGCTCATGATGCCGCCGCCGACCAGGACGACGTCGGTTCGTTCAGTACGTGCTACCACTGAATTCTCCCTTAGGGGTGCGGGTGCCCGGCCTGGGCACAGTGAATGTGGGGTACATCATCTAGCCTACTCCTTTTAGTGGGGGAGGCATAGCTAGAATCAGCAAATAACAGGAGAGTGTTGCAGTTCACACGTTAGCTTCCCCGGAGGGTAGAAACCCTCCAGGGCACGCCAAACACACACGCAACGCAACACTCAAACCTGAACTGCCTACAACTTACGCAGCTTACCGAACAGCTCAATCGCATTCTGCTCCGTCTGATAGCCCTGAACCTCACGGCTCACCGCCACCTTCGACGTCACATTCAGCAACGGAACCGCCGGCATGAACTGACCCAGCTGAGACACAACCTTCGCATACAACTCGCGCTGCGAATCCACCGAATCGGCAGAATCCGCGGTACGAATCGCCTCCAAAATCTCCGTAAAACGAGGCGACGGCGCAACCGCCACAGCAGTAGGCTGCGGCGAAGGCGACGCCGACGGGCTCGGCGAAGCAGAAGCCGAAGCCTCCTCCTCAGGCGTCAACGGGTCCGGCGAATAACTCGGCTGCGGGCTCGGAGTCGCAGAAATCCGCACATTCGAATTCGCACCACCCGACGACGGCACATCAGAACTCTTCTTCGTCAAACCAGTCGTCATATCCGACGGCGCATTCGCAATCAACGAACGCACCTGATGCTCAGCAATCAGCGGCGCCAACACCGGGCCAAAGAATGCGTACGGGTCACGGTACATGCCGTAGAAACCGGCCAGCGTAATACCGCGTTCAGAAGAAACCTCGCGGCTCTTCGGCAGATACTCAGCCCACGGCAGAGGCACCGGCTTAATATTCAAACCCACCTCAATCAGCGAAGCCACCATCTCCGAATACACCTTCTGAGGAGTATCCATCCACGGCAGAGAAACGTCAGCAGGGTAGTAGCACTCAATCACCTGATTGTCGTACCCAGCCGTCGCCAGCAGCGAGCGCGCCATATCCTGATTGCGGTCCGTGTAATCCTTCGCGTCATCAGCCTTAATGCGGAACGACGGCGAAATCAGCGTCTGCGCATCCGAGGTGCCCTGCGGGTAATACTGACGCAGCGCGCCACGATCCACCGCATGCGAAATAGCGCGACGCACCGAAATATTCTTCAACACCGGATGCGCCGTATTCAGGCTCAAATACACCAGCGAGAACGGGTCACGGCCCGGCGTCTGATAACCATCACGCGCCAACTGACCCAGATCAGAAGAATTCACCTGATCACACGCATCAATATGACCCTCCATCAGCGCAAAATAACGCTTATCCGACGACGTGAGGGTCGAAATCTGAATCTCATCCAGCTCAGGTGCCTGACCGTCAAAATGAGTATTCTTCAGCAGACGCACCGTGCCGTCCTTGAAAGAATCCACAAGGAACGCACCCGTACCCACCGGGTTGCCCGTCAGCTTCTGATCAGCACCAAAAAGCGAAGGATCAATAATGCCGAACGCCTGCTGCGTCAAGATACGCGGGAACGCCAACGAAGGACGCGACAGCGTCACCACCACAGAGTTATCCTTCGCCACCACCGACGAAACCAGCGGCAAGAACGACTGCACCGCAGACGACTGAGCATCCGCCTTCTTGCTGGTCTTCTTATCATCCGGCTGAGTAGCAGCATGAGCGCTCGCAGAAGCCGATGCAGAAGCAGACGCGCTCGGGGTCGCAGCCTCAGAAGCAGTAGCAGACGGGGAGGCGCTCGCAGAAGCACTCGCAGAAGCAGACGGGGAAGCACTTGCTGACGGAGTCGTCGCACCCGACGGAGACGCCTGAACAGGCGCAGGCTCCACCGCCGAAGGATCAATAGAACCCGGCTTCGGCACACCAAAACCCCACGCAAACAAAGGCTGAGCAGGCACCGCATGAGCTGCAGTACCCTCACCCGTAGCCAACGCCTGCCACCTCTGGAAATTCTGCACCACAGCATCCGCAGTCAACGCAGAACCGTTACTAAAATGCGCCTCACGCAACACAAACGTATGCACCAAACGGTCATCAGAAACCGTCCACGCACTACACAAAGAATCCTGAACCTCAGGATCACCCGTGTAATGATTCGCCACCAACAACGTCTGCAAAACCTGCGCCGTCACCTGATACGTACTCGCCACAGGAAACAACGCCGGATCCAAACCCAACGGCGCCGCACCCTGCGCAAAACGGAACACACGACGCGCATCAGCAGACGACGCACTCGCCGAAGACCCAGCAGACGAACCAGCAGAAGACTGACCAGAACACGCAGAAAGCGCCAAACCAGCACTAAAAAGTGCGCCAAAACGCAAAACGGCGCGTCGACTCAAGCCACTCGAGCCGACAGTGGCTCGAAGCAGCGCATCAGAATTGCCAACAGCTGACGATGCATAAGGCTGATGCTGCACGGGAGGGTCCTCTCTTCCGTCGCGGATGCTTATCTCTCAGGATAACGGTTCAACACCCAACCGGGCGAGACACACCCACCCCGGTAAGGCACATACAAGAAAACCCGCCGCCACGAAAACCGTGACGGCGGGCCCAATGTAAATGTGTGTGCGCGAGGGGGGACTTGAACCCCCACGCCATAAGGCACAGGAACCTAAATCCTGCGTGTCTGCCAATTTCACCACTCGCGCGCAGTGTCACCCCACATCCGAAGATGCATGCGTCTGAGGCAACAAGAAATTAGTGTACACCAGGAACCAAGGTTCTCCAAGCCTTAAAAGAAGCGCCCATAGGGCAAAAAGCCCGCAAACACGCCGAACAACAGCCCCCACACGGAGGTGCTACACAGCGCCGCCGCCCCTCGCGCTACCCGAGCACAGAAAACACGACCCTACTTCGGGTCAATACCCAAATCACGACGCAGCTTCGCCACATGACCCGTCGCACGCACATTGTACTGAGCCACAGAAATAACACCCTGCTCATCAATCACAAACGTCGAACGAATCAGGCCCTCATACACCTTGCCGTAATTCTTCTTCTCACCCCACGCACCATACGCCTCAGCCACCGCATGATCAGCATCAGACAGCAGCGGGAACGTCAACGACTCCTTCTCTACAAAACGCGCAATAGCCGCCGGCGAGTCCGGAGAAACACCCAACACCACGTAACCCAACGACTTCAACGACGCCAAATTATCGCGGAAATCGCACGCCTCCTTAGTACAACCCGGAGTCGACGCCTTCGGATAAAAATACAAAATCACCTTACTGCCCGCATAATCACTCAGACTGTGCTCCTTACCCGACGCATCAGCAAGGGTAAAAGCAGGTGCCGGGGTGCCCGGCTCAAGACGAACGCTCATCAATAACTCCTCAAAACATCAATAGAGATCAGCAGGGGAGCGGCGGATGCGCCCCATGCAGTACCAAGGGCGGACGCGCCCCATGCAATACACACAGTCTAGTGTCCCACACACCCCACCCAAACAATGTGTCCAGGCTCACTCCAAATCAACTTGCGCACACCACAAAAACTCGCGTATAGTATTTTTCTGTTGCAAGGGAAACCTTGAAACAGGCAAGCGCCTCTAGCTCAATTGGCAGAGCAATTGACTCTTAATCAATGGGTTCTGGGTTCGAGTCCCAGGGGGCGCACTTCAAAGAAAATCCCGCTGATTCTTAGGAATCGGCGGGATTTTTGCGTTCCCTGAATAAATACAGTTTTTGGGCTTGAGGAGCTTGTATCCGGCTTTGTCTCTGATGATGCGCGCCGCATGTTTCCTCCGCGCCTACGCAGGGGCACCCGTCACCCGGACGCTCCGCCCCTCCTTGCTTCGCTGCGGAGAGCGTCCGTGTGACACCCTGAGGGCGCATCCGGAAAACGCGGCGCGCTACCGATGTGCCGCCCCGCTCCTCTTTACGTCCTGTGGTTCAGTAGTTCGCGAAATCTCGCCGGTCCGTTGGGTTAGGCGGTGGTTCAGTATGTGCGCCCCGTGCCTAGCGAACTGGAGTGGGGGGAGGCTGTCGCGGTTTAGTGTGTTACGTGATGGCTGGTGTTTTGCGTGTGGGGCGGGGAGGGTTGTCGCGGTTTAGTGTTTTGCCTGGTGGTTGGGTGTTTTGCGTGTGGGGCGGGGAGGGCTGTCGCCTTTTAGTGTGTTGCGTGGTGGTTAGCCTGGTGCGCGCAGAGGCGCCGGTGCCGTCCGTAGCGACATCAGGGTGCCCGAAGCGCAGCGAGGGCGGGTGCCCCTGTAGGAGCGAGGAGGCGCACCGCCCCTCAAGCGGCCAACATAGCTGGGTTCGGTACGCGAAAGCCCGCCGCAACCCAAAAGTCGCAGCGGGCAATCATTTCGAAAAGTCTCTATTACAGGACCGGCCAAATCCGCGTCACAAACTCACGGAAATCCTCCACATCCTTACCCTGCTCCAACAGGCCAGTACCAAGGTGAGTCGCAACCTCAGCATTATCCTCAAACGACAAATAAAACGAGCTGCCATTCACCGACTCAAGCGTCACCGCATCATCACCCACACGATACGCATGCAGAGCATTCGTATTATCAATCGTCGTAGCCGTACCCGCAGGCGTCAACGCCGGCAAATTCACCGGAGCAATAATCACCTCATCAGGCGCATCCTGATAACCCACAATGAAATGCTGCTGATCAGGAGACTGATGCAACGCCAAATCAGGATTACGGTAAACCGCACGGCCCGTCGCATACACCAAATTGTATGCACCGTAATTAATAATCTGCTCGTCAAAAACCGGGTGCAGAACCCGAATGAGTTCCTCACCCGTCAAAAACTCGCTACTCTCAACAGAGTTACGGGGGTCGATAACCTCTGCGTACTTACTTGCTTCGGTCAGCTCATCAGCGACCGTGATAATCGGTTCGGTCATAGCATCAGTCTACCGGGGCAACCAACGAAGGTCACGAGTATTCGCACATATTACGCGCCATGACGTCCAAAAATGCGAGTTTTTCTCACCTGTTCAAATGAACACGTGGGAATGTGTAAACAAGTGCAATGTGTCCACATCATGAAAGAAAGTATCCGACCTGCGCCTTTATGAACAAAAACGGGTGTGTTGCCCGATAGAGATTTGACTCACCCCCTCTTGGGGCGCACCATAGAAGGGTGAAGACAGCAATGTTCCAGCGAATTCTAAACCTTGTCGACGTCGCCTAGGGCGAGTGGCAGGGTCTATTCACTGCGACTGAGCGCCCCTACCGCTACCACCAACAGCGAGGGGCATTTTTTATAGCTTGGTACCCCCGGGCATAGGATGCGTGAGGATCACACAAACCCCACGCAGAACATTGAGTACAACGAAGAACCATTAAGACACGAGGCATTTCCATGACTATGGGATTTTCCACTTCTGATGACGCGGCAAACGCTCCCGCAGAACGCATGACCGGTTCTCAGGCAATCGTCCGCACCCTCGAAGACCTGGGTGTGACTGACGTATTCGGCCTGCCTGGTGGAGCCATTCTGCCGACCTATGACCCCCTGTACGATTCCAAGAAGGTCCGCCACATCCTGGTCCGCCACGAGCAGGGTGCAGGCCACGCCGCTCAGGGCTACGCAGTGTCCAGCGGCAAGACCGGCGTGTGCATTGCAACCTCCGGCCCCGGCGCAACCAACCTGCTGACCGCAATCGCAGACGCAAACATGGACTCCATCCCCCTGGTTGCAATCACCGGCCAGGTGTCCACTAAGCTGCTGGGCTCTGACGCATTCCAGGAAGCTGACATCGTCGGCATGGCAATGCCCATCTCCAAGCACTCCTTCATGATCACCGACCCGCAGGACATCCCCCGCGCGCTCGCAGCAGCATTCCACATTGCATCCACCGGCCGCCCCGGCCCCGTGCTCGTGGACGTCACCAAGGACGCACAGGTCGGCATGATGGAATACCGCGGCATTCCTGAGGACCTGGAGCTGCGCGGTTACACCCCCGTCACCCGCGGCCACTCCAAGCAGATTCACGAAGCTGCAAAGTTCATCACCGAATCCAAGCGCCCCGTCTTCTACGTCGGCGGTGGTCTGGTCCGCGCAGGTGCTTCCGAAGAGTTCCACAAGCTGGCTAAGCTCATCGGCGCACCCGTCGTCACCACCCTGAACGCTATCGGTGCATTCCCCGACTCTGACCCCCAGAACCTCGGCATGCCCGGCATGCACGGCACCGTCCCCGCCGTCGCCGCAATGCAGAAGTCTGACCTGCTGATTACCCTCGGCGCACGCTTCGACGACCGCGTCACCGGTAAGCTCGACTCCTTCGCACCCGAGGCTAAGGTCATCCACATTGACGTTGACCCGGCAGAAATCTCGAAGATCCGCTTCGCAGACGTGCCGATCGTCGGCGACCTCAAGTACGTGCTGCCCGAGCTGACCGACCTGCTCTCCACCGAGTTCGCAGACCAGCTGCCGAACCTCACCGAATGGTGGAACGAGCTGAACGTCATCCGCAAGGATTACCCGCTCGGCTACGAGAAGCCCAACGATGGCCTCGGCTCGCCCGAATACGTCCTCGAGCGCATCAGCGCTCTCACCGGCCCCGACGCATACTACGTCACCGGCGTTGGCCAGCACCAGATGTGGGGTGCACACTACATCCAGCAGGAGAGCCCCCGTCACTTCATCAGCTCTGCAGGCCTCGGCACCATGGGCTACGGCGTTCCTGCCGGCATGGGTGCAAAGGTTGCACACCCCGACTCCACCGTGTGGATCATCGACGGTGACGGCTGCTTCCAGATGACCAACCAGGAACTGGTCACCTGCGCACAGAACAACATCCCCGTCAAGGTTGCCATCATCAACAACTCCTCCCTCGGCATGGTGCGCCAGTGGCAGACTCTGTTCTACAACGAGCGCTACTCCAACACCGACCTGAAGGACGGCCACGGCACCGTACGCATCCCCGACTTCGTCAAGCTCGGCGAAGCATACGGCTGCGCAACCTTCCGCTGCGAACGCGACGAAGACGTGGACGCAACCATCAAGGCTGCCCTCGAAATCAACGACCGCCCCGTGGTCATTGACTTCACCGTCAGCCCCCACGCCCTGGTCTGGCCCATGGTCCCGGCAGGCGTTTCTAATGACAAGATTTGGATTGCGAAGAACACTTCGCCCGAGTTCGATCGTGAGGGAGAGAACTAATGTCTCAGCACACTCTGTCCGTTCTGGTAGAAGATAAGCCGGGCGTTCTCACCCGCGTCTCCGGTCTGTTCTCCCGCCGACTGTTCAACATCCTCTCCCTGGCTGTGGGCCCCACCGAAAACCCCGGTGTTTCCCGCATCACCGTCGTGACCGAGGGTGACGCCCACACCATCGAGCAGATCACCAAGCAGCTGAACAAGCTTGTTCACGTGCTGAAGGTCGTCGAGCTTCCCGCCGACTCCTCCACCCAGCGCGACCACATCCTGATCAAGGTCAAGGCAGACCCCGTAGTCCGCCTGCAGATCGTTCAGGCAGCTGACCTGTTCCGCGCATCCGTGATCGACGTTTCCCCCGAGTCCCTTGTCATCGAGGCAACCGGCTCCCAGGAGAAGCTCAACGCACTGCTGGATGTTCTGGAGCCTTACGGTGTTCGTGAAATTGTTCGCGCAGGCACCATCGGCCTGGCACGTGGCCCGCGCGCTATGAGCGAGCGCATCTAGCACAAAATACCTGACGCTACATTCCCGTAGCAGTTCTCCCGCCCGCACAACCGAAACACACGTATTCGCAGTGCGGGCGGGGGAGCGCCAGATATGGTAAACCCCGGTACAGTAAACCCCTGTACCCCCGACCATGCAGGGCACAAATACTTCCAGCCAAAATCTGAGAAGTGCTCTCGTAAACCCGCACCCCAAAAGCTATCAAGTAGAATAGTCAATGTTGAGCCCAGCCTGGGCCGCATACCAAACTTACTGAGGAGAAGAAATGGCAGCAACCATTTTCTACAACGACGACGCAGACCTCTCCCTGATCCAGGGCCGCACCGTAGCAGTTATCGGTTACGGCTCCCAGGGCCACGCACACGCACTGAACCTGCGTGACTCCGGCGTGAAGGTCATCGTCGGTCTGTCCGAGGGCTCCAAGTCCCGTGCTAAGGCTGAGGCAGAAGGCCTGCGCGTTGCAACCGTTGCAGAAGCAGCAGCAGAAGCAGACGTCATCATGATCCTGACCCCGGACCAGGTCCAGGCAAAGGTCTACGCAGAGAGCATCGAGCCGAACCTCAAGCCCGGCAACGCACTGTTCTTCGCACACGGCTTCAACATCCGCTTCGGCTACATCACCGCACCCGAGGGTGTCGACGTGGCAATGGTCGCCCCCAAGGGCCCCGGCCACACCGTCCGCCGCGAATACGAAGCAGGCCGCGGCGTTCCCGCCCTGGTCGCAGTCGAGAAGGACGCATCCGGCGAAGCACTCGCACTGGCACTGTCCTACGCAAAGGCACTGGGTGCAACCCGCGCAGGCGTCATCAAGACCACCTTTACCGAAGAGACCGAGTCCGACCTGTTCGGCGAGCAGGCAGTCCTCTGTGGCGCCACCTCCCAGCTCGTCCAGTACGGCTTCGAGGTCCTGACCGAGGCTGGCTACCAGCCCGAAATCGCATACTTCGAGGTGCTGCACGAGCTCAAGCTCATCGTTGACCTGATGATCGAGGGCGGCATCGCTAAGCAGCGTTGGTCCATCTCCGACACCGCAGAGTACGGCGACTACGTCTCCGGCCCCCGCGTGATCTCCCCCGAGGTCAAGGAAAACATGAAGGCTGTCCTGGCAGACATCCAGAACGGCAACTTCGCAAAGCGCTTCATGGAAGACCAGGCTGCAGGCGCACCCGAGTTCAAGGCACTGCGCGCAAAGGGCGAGGCACACCCCATCGAGGCAACCGGCCGCAAGCTGCGCGAGCTGTTCTCCTGGAACACTGCAGACGACGACTACACCGAAGGTTCCGTCGCTCGCTAAACGGTAGCTCAGCAATAGCTTTCTAAGAATCCGGCGTTCCACCTCTCATCCCGCACAGGGGAGGAGGTGGGCGCCGGATTCTTGCTGTTTCAAGCTGAACAACAACACTCAACAAATATGTGATGCATTTCATGCTCACTTGAGTTGCGGGTGTCTATAAAATGCCGTATAGTATTTACTTGTTGCAGGGGAAACCCTGAAAAATAAATAAGCGCCTCTAGCTCAATTGGCAGAGCAATTGACTCTTAATCAATGGGTTCTGGGTTCGAGTCCCAGGGGGCGCACTTCAAAGAAAATCCCGCTGATTCTTAGGAATCGGCGGGATTTTTGCGTTCCCCTTGAAAAGCAGTCTTCATGGGTTGAGGAATCGGTGTTCGTCCTCGTTCCTACAGGGGACCTGTCCTCGCAGAGCTCGGACACCCTGATGTCACTACGGACGACACCGATTCCTCAGATGGTTTCTGCGGGTTCGGCAGGGGCACGTTATCCCGCCGGGGTTGCGGTAGCTGCGCGGTGGTTTGGGTGTGCGCCCCGTGCCTAGCGAACTGGGGCGGGGGAGGACTGTCGCCTTTTAGCCTGTTGCTTGGTGGTTGGTGTTTTGCGTGTGGGGCGGGGGAGGGCTGTCGCGGTTTAGCGTGTTGCTTGGTGGCTGGAAGTTTAGGCTGGTGCGCCGTGTTTTCCGGAAGCGCCCTCAGGGTGTCACACGGACGCTCTCCGCAGCGAAGCAAGGAGGGGCGGAGCGTCCGGGTGACGGGTGCCCCTGCGTAGGCGCGGAGGAAACATGCGGCGTGGCAGCCTGTTACCTGGTGGCTTGGTGCTTATCGCGTATCAGAGTGTAACCCCGGTGAGAGTCGCGCCTAAGACTGCGGTAAACTGAAAGTTATGACTGCAACTCCGTTCTACATCACCACCGCCATCTCCTACCCCAATGGCAACCCGCACATCGGCCACGCCTACGAAACCATCGCAGCCGACGTGCTAGCCCGCTTCAAGCGCCTCGACGGCTTCGACGTGCGCTTCATGACCGGCACCGACGAGCACGGCCAGAAGATGCAGACCACCGCCGAGAAGCTCGGTAAGACCGCCAAAGAACTCGCCGACGAGAACTCCGCACGCTTCAAAGCAATGAACGACGCGCTGAACATCAGCTACGACCGCTTCATCCGCACCACCGACCCCGACCACTACGTCGCATCCCAGGCAATCTGGAAGCGCATGGAAGAAAACGGCGACATCTACCTCGACAAGTACGCCGGCTGGTACTCCGTCCGCGACGAAGCCTACTACGCCGAAGACGAAACCGAAGTCCGCGACGGCCAGCGCTACGCCATCGCAACCGGCACCGAAGTCGAATGGACCGAAGAAGAATCCTACTTCTTCCGCCTCTCCAAGTACGGTGACAAGCTCCTCGAACTCTACGCCAACGAAGGCTTCGTCTACCCCGAATCCCGCCGCAACGAACTGATTTCCTTCGTCAAGGGCGGCCTGAACGACCTGTCCATCTCCCGCACCACCTTCGATTGGGGTGTGCCCGTACCCGGCAACGACAAGCACGTCATGTACGTGTGGGTCGACGCGCTGACCAACTACCTGACCGGCCTCGGCTACCCCGACACCGACAACGAACTGTTCGTCAAGTACTGGCCCGCCGACCTGCACCTCATCGGTAAGGACATCACCCGATTCCACTCCATCTACTGGCCCGCATTCCTGTGGTCCGCCGGAATCGAACTGCCCAAGCGCGTCTTCGGCCACGGCTTCCTGCTCGTCAACGGCGAAAAGATGTCCAAGTCCGTCGGTAACGTCGTCGACCCCGCAAACCTCGTCGACGCATTCGGCCTGGACGCGGTCCGCTTCTTCCTCATGCGTGAAGTGTCCTTCGGCCAGGATGGCTCCTACTCCGAAGAGTCCATCATCAACCGCATCAACTCCGACCTGGCCAACAACCTCGGCAACCTCGCCCAGCGTTCCCTGTCCATGGTCGCCAAGAACTGCGGCGGAGCTGTGCCTGAGCACGGCGAATTCACCGAAGCCGACCGCCAGATCCTCGACCAGGCGGCAGCCCTCTACGAGCCCGTCCGTGCAGACTTCGACGAGCAGGCATTCCACCGCGCTTTGGAACGCATCTGGACCGTCCTCGCAGACGCCAACGCCTACTTCGCAGAGCAGGAACCCTGGACCCTGCGCAAGAACGGCGAACTCGACCGCATGAACACCGTGCTGTACGTGACCCTCGAGGTCGTGCGCCAGGTCGCCCTGCTGCTGCAGCCCGTCATGCCCGACGCAACCGCCAAGCTGCTGACCCTGCTCGGCGTACCCGAAGGCGACGCACGCCAGTTCGCAGCCCTCGGCACCGCACTCGTGCCCGGCACCGAACTGCCCGCACCCGCACCGGTGTTCCCCCGCTACGAAGCGCCCAAGGCATAACAGCTGCTTCTGCAATAGCGAATAGCGTATGAAAGCCCCCGGCTTCCTGCCCCCCAGATGTGAACTGCGCCCCGAAACTTGGACGCATTAA